>NZ_PIZM01000006.1:300000-539979 GCF_002835465.1 Psychromonas sp. psych-6C06
AACGCAGGTAATCTTGCTACGCCGTTACCCGTGGTATCCCCTGAAATACTGGCATTAATTACGGTGACTTTTTTGCCCTGTTTTTGTAGCTCTTCAGGTAACAGTGCGGGCCAGCTTTGCTCGCTGCGCATTTGATAACCGGCGCTGAGGCTATCTCCAACAATCAGTAACGTGTTACTGTAAACCATCAATGAAAACATTAACGAACAGAGTGTTGATACTACTAAAAAAGTGAGTTTAATCATGAGCCAATCCATTATACAAGTTGATAATATTACTAAATCAGTGATCAGTAATGATAGTCAATTATCTATTCTTAAAGGTATTTCTTTTAGCGTTAACGCTGGAGAATCCGTTGCAATTATGGGCACATCTGGTGCCGGTAAGTCAACATTAATGGGCTTATTAGCGGGGTTGGATCAGCCGACTTCTGGTTCTATTACGTTGTTAGATGCCAAAATTTCTGAAATGGATGATGAGCAACGTGCTGCAGTGCGCGGTGAGTCGATTGGTTTTGTGTTTCAAAATTTCTTGCTTATTCCATCACTAAACGCCTTCCAAAATGTCACTTTGCCGATGGTATTACGTGGTAATGAAGACGATGCTACGAATACTGAACGAGCCAAAAAATTATTAGCAGAAGTAGGGCTCGCTGGGCGAGAAACACACTTACCCACGCAGCTTTCTGGTGGCGAACAGCAACGTGTAGCGCTCGCACGTGCCTTTGTCACTCAACCGAAAGTCCTTTTTGCCGATGAACCGACGGGTAATTTAGATCAGCAGACAGCACAACATATCATTGAGTTACTGTTTGAGATGAATAAAGAGCAGGGCACCACGCTTATTTTGGTGACGCATGATGCAAACCTTGCTAAACGTTGTCAGCGCACACTCATCATTAACGATGGTCAATGTCAGGAAAGCCTATGAAATCTAATAAAATGATAATTAGCTGGAGTTGGCGAGAGATCTGGTTTGGGCAACTATGGCCGGTGATGGTTGCATTAACTTTGATAATTGCCTGTGTGGTGGCTTTATCAACATTGGCTTTGCGCGTCGAAAAAGTGATGACCAATGAAGGGCGAGCGTTATTAGCCGCTGATTTAGTGTTTCGTTCGGCAAACCCCATTGAAGACAGCCTTCGAGCGCGAGCAGAGCAACAAGGGTTGATTGTCTCTGAGCAAAGCCGTTTTCAGACCATGGCATTTAGCGACAAGAAGATGCAATTGGTGTCGGTAAAAAGTGTTGAAAGTAATTACCCCTTGCGTGGCGAACTTATTTTAAGTGCTGAGAATCAGCAGTTGGTTAATCAAGTTAATCCCGGAGAATTATGGTTATCACTGCGCTTGTTGGCATTATTAGAGGTTGAGATAGGTGATAACGTTGCCATTGGTGATGCAGAGTTAAAAGTAACAGGCATTATAAAAGAAGCGCCAGAGGTTGTGTTTAACCCTTTTAATAGTATTCCTAATCTGTTTATTCATCATAGTGATTTACAGAAAACAGGCGCGGTGCAAATAGGCAGTCGTGTTCGTCATCGTTTGTTTATCAATGGTGATGCGAGCGCATTGCAGGCCCTAAAAGATAAAGTGAGTTTACAGGCGGGTGAATCTTGGGTTGATGAAAATAAGCAGGGGCGCACTGCGGGCTTAATTGATAAAGCTAAGCAATACCTATCATTGACTATTCTCATGGTTATTTTGATGGCTGCGGTGACGCTCATTTTAACTTGTTTACACTATGCACGAAATCGTAGCGAGACGGTATCGATGTTAAAAAGCATGGGTGCAAGTCGTATCTGGTTGCGTCGTTGGTTAAGTACGCAGGTGCTGATCATGTTTGTCGTCGCGTTTATTGTAGGTAGCCTTTTAGGATGGTTACTCGAGCTATTATTGCGTTTGCCGCTGGCTGATATTTTACCTGAGCAATTGCCAAGTGTCGGTGTTCAGCCCTTTCTATTTGCTATTGCTGTCGCACTTTGTATCGGTTTACCTGCGTTGTTGATCCCTTTAACGCGTCTATTAGACGCACCCGCAATTAACGTCATACAGCAACAAAAAAGCACATATTCTAAAAGTAGCTGGTGGTTATTGTTATTACCGGTGACTGCGTTGGCACTTTTTTACGGCTCAAATAATCTCGTATGGATGGTCTTAGGTGGGTTATTGCTGCTGTTCGCTTTTCTGGCCACAATCAGTTATGGCTTGTTGCAACTGCTGGCTAAATTGAAGTGGGGAGCCGCCTTTAGTTTGGCGCTAAGTCGTATTAATCGTTCCCCTAAAAATAGCATGATGCAGTTAGCTGCTCTATCGGGATCGCTTATGTTGGTGGCGCTAATTTGGTTAATTAAAAGCGATCTATTAGGCGATTGGCAACAGACGCTTGCACCCGATGCACCTAATGTTTTTGCGATTAATATTAGCCCCGAAGAGCAACAAGGGTACCTACAACAGGTAGATAGTTTTACTTTACCGCGTAGTGATGCCTTTGCCATTATTCGTGGCCGTGTTACAGAAATTAACACAATCCCTGCAAATGAATATTTCAGCGATAAGCAGGATCAGCCACGTATATTACAGCGTGAAGTTAACTTTACTTGGGCTAAACAACTGCCTGAATATAATGAGGTGGTTAGCGGTGAGTGGGAAGGCAAACAAACGGTTTCAGTAGAGCAGAAAGTTGCTAACGACTTGAATATCAAAGTGGGTGACAGCCTCACCTTTGAGGTTAATAGCCAGGTATTTAGTGCAACGGTAAATACTATTCGTAAAGTGCAATGGCAAAGCATGAAGCCTAATTTCATCTTTATTTTCAGTGAAGATGTGATTGCTGATCTTCCCGCGACATGGATGCTTAGCTTTAGAGCAGAGCAAGCACAAAATGAGTTGGTTAATCAGTTAGCGCGTTTATACCCGACAGTGAGCCTGTTAGATTTTCGTACTATGGGTAATAAAATACAGACCTTATTAAGACAGATATCTTGGTCATTAACAGGTCTTGCATCATTAGGTGTGGTAAGCGGTATTTTATTAATTTTCACGCTATTACGCTTAAGCCTGAGTGAACGGAAACGTGAGATAACGTTATACCGCACGTTAGGAGCGAGTAAAAAAAGGATAAGCCACACACTGTGGGCGGAGTATGGCCTGCTGGCTATCAGTGCTGGTTTAGTTGCTGCTATCGCTGCTGAAATGATTCTGTTTAGCTTAATGAAATGGGGATTTCAGTTACCGACACAACTCCACCCAATGATGTGGGGAATATTGCCAATATTAGCGGTCTCGATTGTGTTTTTAAGCTTAAGCTCAGTGATTAAACAGCTATTAAAACCATTGCGTTAGGTAAGCTTTAAAGATGAAAAAAGCGATCTGATTTTATGCAAAGGATAATGAATGGAGTTTTAGGTCTAATAGCAATGCAATTTAGAAAGTGATCTCGTATTGCGTAGGGAAAATAGATCAGCTATTTATTCAGATTGGTACCACATCATAGGTAGTGTAAATTTTAATAATACCAATTCCGCTAATATAGTGATTAAATATTACGCAGGAAAAAGGAGTTAGTTCAAGGCGAAAATTGATGTAAATGGTTGTTCCCTTTACGAAATTTTTAACGCTGAAATAGCTTCTTTTAACCAGCAAGATTGATCAGTTATTTAGTGAATTTGGTATAAGTAAGATAGATCATCTTTTTAATTCTTTTAGTATAACTAGAAGGCTTTCCGGACTTGAGTAAGTGACGAGTTAAACATTAAAAAAGCCAGCAATTAAGCTGGCTTAGAGAATGTTTTATATTTTATTTTTACATTATTGTAAAATATAGACGTTAGAACGGGATATCATCATCAAAATCCATTGATGGTTCATTATATTGAGCGGGCGCTTGCTGTGGTGTTTGCTGAGGTGCAGGGCGAGCAGGTGCTTGTTGTGCAGGTGCCTGCTGTGGCGTCGGCTGATATGCCGGTGCCATTTGAGGAGCTGCTTGTTGCTGCGGTGCTGGTGCAGATTGCTGAGGCGCATTACCCCAAGATTGCTGAGCCTGTTGTGGTGCTTGTTGTTGCCCTCCTTGGAATTGTTGGTTCTGCCCGCCTTGGAACTGTTGACCACCTTGACCGCTATTATTTGAGTCCATCATCTGTAGCTCAGAAACGACAACATCAGTTGCATACTTATCTTGTCCGGTGGTTTTATCTTGCCATTTACGTGTTTTTAGTTTGCCTTCAACGTAAACTTTTGCGCCTTTTTTAAGGTATTGACCACACATCTCACCAAATTTTCCGTATACAGTCAGGTTATGCCACTCGGTTTGATTTTCATATTCGCCAGTTTGTTTATTCTTCCAGCTTTCAGTGGTTGCGATTGAAAAATTTGCTACCGCATTGCCATTTGGCATATAACGCATCTCTGGATCTTTACCCAGGTTACCCACTAAAATTACTTTGTTTATGCTACGGTTAAACATCTCTTCTCTCCGCTTATACTAAAATTTGTTTGGCTGCTTGCAAGGTAAAAATTTTATTATTTACCTTAATGTAAACAGTCTGCTCTTCAATGATAATCACGACTTCTAATACACCTTCAACTTGAATTAACTGTTCAGTTAACTGCGTTGCATGATGTTCATCTTTAATGGTTGCCGTTAATGTATGCGTACGAATTTTACTTGGGTTATGCATACCCCATGAAACAAAGAACCACATCAACATTAAGCTAGCTAAAAATAAAAATAGGCCACTATTGCCAAGTAGTTTATAGGAAACGCCCCCTAATATGCCACCAAAAAATGCGCCTAAAAACTGATACGTGCTGTAGATCCCCATTGCACTGCCTTTCGCACCAGCAGGGGATAGCATTGAGATAAAAGCAGGCAGGGAGGCTTCTAAAAAGTTAAAGGCAGTAAAATACAGTAACATGCATAAAAACATTACTAGCAAAGATTGTTCAGTGAATGCCATAAATACTAAGCTCAGCGCCATTAATAGGATAGAAAACAGGTAAAACTGGCGATTTTTTTCTTTTTTCGCTGCCACAATTAACATCGGAATAATCAATAAAAAAGAGAGGAGAAGAGCTGGTAGATAAAGATACCAGTGACTTTGAGCTTCTAGATGCATCGTTTGCAATTGTAATGGCAGGGCGATAAATACCGCGGTGAGTGTCATATGTAGCGTAAATATGCCCACATTTAAGCGTAATAATTGTGGGTTTTTCGCTAACTTTCCTAGCATGGCTGGAATTGCTACTGTTTCTCCGCGAGGTGCTTTGCTAACGATATGAGGCACTAAAAAATGCACGATGGCAATGCCTATCAGCGCACCACCTGCGGTAATAAGAAACAATCCCTGCAAACCAATAAATGGTGCTAAAACAGGGCCGGCCACCATCGAGACTGCAAAGGCAAGTCCAATGCTGACACCAATCATTCCCATCGCCTTAGGGCGCTGCTCTTCACGTGTTACGTCGGCCGCTAAGGCTAAAACAGCGCTCGCTATCGCCCCCGCTCCCTGCAATGCTCGGCCAAGTGTTACGCCGTAAACGCTCTCTGAGTAAGCTGCCACTAAGCTACCAATGGCAAATATCAGTAAGCCGACATAGATAATTGGGCGACGACCAAATTTATCGGAAAGCATGCCCGCAGGAATTTGTAACAGTGCCTGGGTTAACCCGTAAGCGCCAATCGCAAGCCCGACCCACATCGGTGAATAGCCGATGAGTTCCTGTCCGTAGATTGCAAATACGGGCATGATCATAAATAGACCCAGCATACGTAAAGCAAATACCAGCGACAGTGATATCGCGGTACGTTTTTCTAATGGATTAAGGGCATCAACTTGCATAAATGTTCCAGTTCAGCAAAATAATTTGGGCGCGAATTGTAGCATGCTTAGCGCTATTACAAAAAAATCATTATACTGCGCGCACCACTCTCAGTTTTAGGAAACACCATGCTCAGCTATCGCCACTCTTTCCACGCGGGAAATTTCGCCGATGTATTAAAACATACGGTTTCGGTTGCTATTTTTAACCATATGCTGAAAAAAGATAAGCCTTTTTGCTATCTCGATACGCACTCCGGTTGTGGCGCTTATTCACTGAATTCTGAGCAAGCCTTAAAAACGCAGGAGTTCAATAATGGTATTATGCGTCTATGGGGACGTGCTGACTTGCCTGAACCGGTAGCGAATTATATGCAGCAAGTGGTTGAGTTTAACGCGCAAAGTAGTTTAAAACATTACCCAGGCTCACCGAGTATTGCGCGCCAAATGTTACGCGATAATGACCGCATGTTTTTGTTCGAGTTGCACCCGAATGAGTTTACTAATATGCGCGAAAATTTTTCTGGTGACAGGCAGATAAAAATGTCTAACAAGGATGGTTTGCAAGGTTTGGTAGCCAATATGCCGCCGAAAGAGCGTCGTGGTTATGTGTTGATTGACCCCTCCTATGAGATTAAAAGTGAATATCAGGAGGTTGTTGAAACCTTAATCGAAGCGGTTAAGCGTTTTGCTACAGGCACTTACGCTCTGTGGTATCCGGTTGTCAATCGCATCACGATAAAAAAAATGGAGCGTGAGTTGATCGACTCAGGTATTAAAAACATTCAATTATTTGAATTGGGTATCGAAGCTGATTCTGGTGAAAAGGGCATGACATCAAGTGGCATGATTGTTATCAATCCACCTTGGACGCTGAAAAAAGAGATGCAAGCCGCTTTGCCGTTTCTGGCTAAAAATCTAGCCAAAGAGGACAAAGGTTTTTATCGTATTGAAACATTAGTTGAAGAGTAATACCAAATCCACTAAATAACTGATCAATCTTACTGGTTAAAAGAAACTATTTCAGCGTTAAAAATTTCGTAAAGGGAACAACCATTTGCATCAATTTTCGCATTGAACTAACTCCTTTTTCCTGCGTAATATTTGATCACTATATTAGCGGAATTGGTATAATTCGAAGAGCTATCGCACTTTCTAATGTTGACAGCAAACATGTTCTTTCTATTCAGCACAACACGGGTTGTGCTGAAAATCTAACTGACAAAAGCTCAACTGAGGTTCACCCCCTTTACGAACAATTACTCATAGGCCGTTATTTACGGTGTTTTTTACGATGCAGATGGTTAGCAATTATACCTATCACTGATTGCAGTACTAAGGTTAGCATCGCCATAAAGAAAAATAACTGCAATAACGCTTGCTGTGAAATATCATCAACAAACAGGTAAATGCTGAATGTTAATAGCAGTAAATACAGTAAGCTGATTAAATAGCGTTTAATGGAAAATGAATAGGTCGCTTTTTTATTGGTCATCGTTATCGTCATCTATATTGGTTATTTTCTTTTTAAAGTGTAACTTTTTAAAATGTAAAAGTGTTTTGAGTTTTGAGTAGCGATCATAATTACTGATATCTTTTTTAGATGCTTCTCCTGATTTTTCTATCTCAATAATACCATTACGGTTGAGTGTTATTTTATAACGTTCAAACTCTTCTACGTACTGCCCTTGATCAAGCGCGACGACAATATTAATCTGATAACGTCGCTCAATAGAGGTACTTTGTATCTTTTCGCGGTTCGCATCCGGCGCATTCTGTGCGTAAACTTTACCGGTGCCTCGTTCTAAATAACGTGCAAAGGGGCGTAAGCTAAAAATAATCATCTCTTCTAAGCTGTCATAACCGGCTTGGAATCCTTGCTTATTCACTTTTGTTTCAATGCGATAATGTAAAAACTCCGCACTTTGTCTATTTTGTGTATGGCGTTGCGCTAGCAGGTCAATGGCTTGCTCTGGTAACTTTTGTGGTTTGATGTAATCAAGCCATACTTTTTGAGTGGCAATCTCATTTTTAGTGCTGGTATCTTTTAATGTACGTGCCCATTTCGGTCTACCTTTTCGTATCCAGCGCCAAAGCATGTTTTTAAAGTCATCCTTAAATACTTCTCGAATGCCATAAATCACCGCTAAAATAAAAATCATCAGTGCGCTCAAACCGCTAAACGCACCCTGTGTTTTGATGATTAAAATTAAAACTACACTCATTATTAACGCTGTTGCCACTCCAGTAACAACTTTACGAGTGATATTCCCTAATTCATGTGTTTCACTTTTAAAAATAACATCGTATTCGATTAAGCGACGTAATAAGCGCATCTTATTGGAAATACGGTTAGGGTCATTAAGCGTAGCGCCAGTATTGTAGCCTTTTGTTTCTCTGTATTTATTTTCCTCTTCGCAAATAGCAAGCAGTGCGAGCCTCGTTTCAGAAAATTCAGCATGGCGTGGTTTTTTAGCAAGCATTTTTAAAATAGACTGTTCAGTATACCAAGAGAGATAGTTATCTACATTTTCAAAGATTGATAATAATTTAGGGTCGCTGGGTATATGCGTACGATGCTTTTTTAAAATCATTAAACACTGTTCAGTAAGGTCAATTGCTGCATGATAAAAATTTCGTAGATTTTCACTATCATCAATATTCAGCGTTTCTTGCGTATCAGTATCGAGAGCAACAATATATTGATAAGCAAACAAGTTAAGATTACTTTTATACTCTTCTGGAGAGCGCTTCATTCTGCTTGCAAAGCGAGTATGTAAAAGTGGCAGGTGCAGCCCTTCGGTGAAATAGGCTCGTCTACCCTTAATTGCGGCATTAAAGTACTCTGTTTCGGGTAAGGTGTTTTTATTAATGCCCATCTCTTTAGGGAGTGCGATATAAATATCAATGCGCCGAGCATCGCCACGGTTAATTTGGTGGGTTAGCTTTATCGATAACTTTTCTTGCTGTTTGACTTTGAATTTACTCAATCTCCCTCCTTTGGCATTAACGTATTATGAATTGATTTTAAATCAGTGTTTTTTGCGCCTAAAGTTTGTTAACTTAAGCGTTTTATTTTTCTGTTTATATAAAGGTTTTTATGCAATTTTCACAACTTACACAAGCTATTTTTGATCATCTTTATCACGATATTAAGCAATTTCGCGAAACCTTTGATTTACCTTGCAATGATCCTAGCTCATTGGATGAAAAAGCAGATAAATTGCACACCTCTCTGATTATTGAAGAGCTGACCGAGTTGGCAGAGGCTGATTGTAAAATCGAGCAGGCTGATGCCATTGTTGATAGCGTATATGTATTAATGGGGCGATTAGTTCATTTGGGTGATAATAAAGTGTCAGACAATATCGCGATTAGCTACCTTATCGACCTTTTTCTAAATGTGGCCAAGCAACGTGATATTAATTTTTTACCTTGTTGGAATGAAGTGCATTCGAGCAATATGAGTAAAGTATGCCGTAATCAAGCAGAGTATCAAGAAACCTATGACTTTTATGCCCAACAAGGCGTTGAGCTTATTGATAGTGTGAAAGGTGACTTTATCATTGCTAAATGTGCTAAAGACGTACAACTTGAGGGAAAAGTTGTTCGCCAGGGCAAAGTATTAAAATCTGTTTATTATCGTCCGGCAGAGCTTGAACCATTGGTTTAAGGCTGTCATTTACGCGATCAACTTTCTTCTGCCAGCTGAATGGGGCAACGGATAAGAAATCCTGCGCCTCCCTGTTGCGAATCAAAATAGGTTAGACTGCCTTTTAATAAGAAATGTATTAAATTGAAGGCTACATTTAGCCCTAACCCTCTTCGACCTTGAGTGCGAAGAGTGGTTACAAAAGGGTTAAAGATACGCTGTTGCATCTGTTTATCGATTCCACTGCCATTATCTTCAATATAGATAAGTAACTGCTGCTCTTCGATAGAGAGTTTGATAAGAATTTTATTCTTATCACGCTGTGGGTTGTGTAGGTAAGCATTAAGTAATAGCTCTTGGAAAATCTGCACAAATATATCCGACTGTATAATGACATCATCTACATTGGTTTCTATCTTTGTATGTATATTGAGTTTTTTAATATCAACCTCATAGGTACGCACGCTTAATAGAATATTATTGAGCCAATCTTCAAGGCCTACTTTTTTGGCTGGAATCGCTTCTACATCAAGCATTGATAAGCGTTTGAATTCAGAAATCAACGATGCTGTACTTTCTAAGTTACCATGTAATAAATGTGCGGCATCTTTAGCGTTTTCTACTAACTGGGGAAACTTTTCCGTTTGTTGATTATTAAGCGCACTTTGCATCTCATTAAAAACATGTGGTAAGTAAGAGGAGGCCGTGATTGCACAACCCAGTGGAGTATTTACCTCATGGGCAACACCTACTACAAGATCATTCATTGCTCCGTAAGCTTGTGCATGCTGTAGCTCTGTTTGGGTTTCTTTAAGTTGTTCGATAGTGTGCGCTAGTTGGACATTTTTTGCTTCTAAGCTTAAGGTGCGTTGCTTTACCTTACTTTCAAGATCCTGATTAACCTCTTGTAACGCTTTTTGTGCAGCTACAAGTTCTTCGGTGCGTTGAATGACTTTACTTTCAAGGGTTTTATTAAGATTTTCAATCTTTTCTTGGGCTAAAAAGCGAAGCCGGTATTCACTGATAGTAGAGCCAAATAAGCGCAAAATATGTGATTGATATGTTTTAAAAGGGCGGTGATAAGTAAGGTTGTCACAGGCGATCCAGCCGATCAGTTTATCGTGCTCCCAAAGTGCAATGGCGCCATTCCAGCCAAAACCAACGACTGTTGAGATATCCCCACTCTTGTTAAATTCATAAAGTGGTTGTTTATCCCAAATACACACTTTCTCTTGGTTATCGAGTAGTCTAATTACGTCCCTTACTTCATTATCGACCGGAGATTTTTGGTCATATTCATTGCACAGCTGTCCCTCCTCATCAATTCCCCAAGTACCATTAATAAATTCCTGCGCATCATCAATGAGTAAAATACCGATACGGTCTATTTCCAGAAGAGTTGTCGCGGTAACAATAGCAAGCCTATAAAGCTCGCTCATGGATGTCGCTTTCGACATGGTCAGGGTTGCTTCATTGAGTTTATATAGCAGTCGATAAAAGGACTTGATATCTTCAATATCATCTACTTCTTGAAAGTCGGTACTATCGTAAATAGTAAGCTCTGACATATTTTCTCCTCGCTATATTTGATCAGTATAGTAATGACTTAGCTATTGGGAGAAAAAATCCTATCAATATTATCTAAATAGTATGAGAAAGGTTATGGCGATGGTCATTTATGTTTAATAGAAGCGTTATAGCCTTTTAAATCAGAGAGTGATTATTTTTAATACACACTACTTTTAGTTTTGGGTAATTTAAGGCGAACTATCGTAGTAATAGCGAATTATTGTTAGATAATTTAACCTAGAAGTCCTTGTCAATAGCGGTATTGCGTTGCTTATGCATAACTGAGGTTAATTACAGAAATGAACTTTTGCTGCGGTTAACAAGTCATTCCTCCACTTGCTAACCGAGAAAGGTAGTTAATTTTTAGTTTCTTTTAATTGATAAAGTAGAGCAAGTGCTTGTTTTGGTGTTAAGTCATCAGGATCAACAGTATCGAGCAGTGTTAATGCTGGGTGAGGTGTGTTGTCCGCAATCTCGATGTTCACGGGTTGATGGTTATCTGCTTTGTTATTTAATGCACCAAGCTCTAATTGCTGTAACTTAGCTTTAGCATTTTTGACCACATTACTCGGCACGCCTGCTAATGAAGCGACCTGTAAGCCATAACTCTTATTCGCAGCACCTTCTTGTAGCGCATGTAAAAATGCGATGCTGTCCCCATGCTCAACCGCATCGAGGTGAATATTGACTAACTCTGGTATGCTTTCTGGTAGCGCAGTTAGTTCAAAGTAATGGGTAGCAAAAAGGGTGTAAGCTTGGATTTTTTTAGCGAGCTCTTCTGCGCAGGCCCAAGCCAATGATAAACCATCAAAGGTGCTGGTACCTCGACCGATCTCATCCATTAAAACTAAGCTGTTTTGCGTGGCATTATGCAAAATATTAGCGGTCTCAGTCATCTCGACCATGAAGGTTGAACGGCCGCTGGCTAAATCATCGGAAGCACCAATACGGGTGAAGATACGATCAACGGGGCCTATTTGAGCGCTTTGTGCTGGAATAAAACTACCGATATGTGCCATTAACACCATCAAGGCAACTTGGCGCATATAGGTTGATTTACCGCCCATATTCGGGCCGGTAATAATAAGCATTCTACGTTGATCGTTTAATTTAACTGGGTTAGCAATAAAAGGCGTTTTATTCACTTGTTCAACAACAGGGTGACGACCCTCTTCAATGACAATACCACGCTCACTGTGCAGCACTGGGCGTACATAGTTCAGTGTCAGCGCACGCTCTGCTAAAGTATTTAATACATCTAATTCAGCAAGTGATTGTGCGCTAAATTGCAACTGTTTGAGGTAGGGCATGAGTTGATCAATTAACCCTTCATAGAGTTTTTTCTCGAGCGCAAGTGCTTTACCTTGGCTTGAGAGTACTTTGTCTTCGTGCTCTTTTAGTTCGGCAATAATATAACGTTCTGTATTTTTTAGTGTTTGTCGACGTACATAGTGCGCAGGTACTTGGTCGGCGACGTTACGGCTGGTTTCAATGTAGTAACCATGCACGCGGTTATAACCCACTTTAAGTGTAGCAATACCCGTTGCTTCGCGTTCGCGTAGCTCCAGTTTCTCAAGGTAGTCCGTTGCACCTTGTGCAAGGTCTCGCCATTGATCTAGCTCTTGGTTATATCCGGCTTTAATGACGCCACCGTCACGAATAATGACCGGTGGGTTATCAATAACCGCCTTCTCTAACAAACTTAATAGTTCTGGATAGTTACCCATCTCTTTGCTCAGTTTACCGACCAGTTCATGCGGTAACTCAGCAATTAAATGTTGTAGTTCTGGTAATAGAGAAAATGCAGTACGTAGTCGTGTTAAATCGCGCGGACGAGCTGAACGAAGTGCTAAACGGGCAATCACACGTTCAATATCGCCGATCTGTTTAAGGGGCTCTGCCAGCGGTCCATTTAAATCCAAATCAATTAAGGTTTGTATCATGGTTTGACGATAGTTAAGCGTGTTGACGTTACGAATTGGCTGGTGGATCCAGCGCTTTAATAAACGGCTACCCATCGGGGTAACGGTAAAATCGAGAACCGAGGCGAGCGTATTATCAAATCCTCCTGCTAGATTTTGCGTGAGCTCTAAATTTTTACGCGTTGCAGCATCTAAAATAACGCTATCGATATTTTGCTCTAACTTAATCGATTGCAGGTGAGGAAGGCTGGTGCGCTGCGTGTCTTTAATATATTGCAATAAAGCGCCAGCGGCACAAAGCGCAACTTCTGCTTGCTCAACGCCAAAACCGATTAAGTCTTTGGTGCCAAATTGCTGATTTAAAGTATTACGCGCGGTGCTTAAATCAAACTCCCACTCGGGTCGACGACGAATCGTTTGCAGGTGTTCGATAAATGCAAGATGCTCAAAGTTATCTGGGTAAAGTAACTCCGCAGGGTTTAAGCGTTGTAATTCAGCTTGTAAGGTTTCTGTATGTTGAAATTGATTAACAATAAAACGACCACTACCAATATCCAATGAAGCGATACCAAAACTGTCTTGATGGTGATAAACCGCGCACAGCAAATTATCCTGCTTATCATCTAATAACGCTTCGTCAGTGATGGTGCCAGGAGTAATAATACGCACAATCTTCCGTTCAACGGGGCCCTTGCTGGTGGCTGGATCACCAATTTGTTCAACAATCGCTACCGACTCGCCAAGTGTAATCAACTTAGCTAAATAACCTTCCACACTATGATAGGGAACACCGGCCATTGGAATCGCATTACCACCGGTTTTACCACGTTGGGTTAAAGAGATACCCAGTAGTTGTGAAGCCTTGCGAGCATCTTCAAAAAACAACTCATAAAAATCGCCCATGCGGTAAAACATTAAGGTCTCGGGGATCTCACTCTTGATGGTGAGATATTGTTGCATCATCGGCGTGTGTTGTTTTAATTGTGCTGCTGTTGGCTTCATAAATTATCCGTGCCACCCATTGTAAAATTTCCGTTAATTGAAAAATGGAAATGGGTGTTTAGTGAGCTGTTATCGCGCCGTATCAGTGAGAGTTATATAGAGATAGAGTCCTCTATTTCTCTCTATTCTGCGCTATTATTACGTTTCGATTTAGGATAACGACAGTTCAACTTTATGTCTAGATTTAGATGATTGATTTTGCATGTTCATTGGTAACAGGTATACACTTCGTTTATAGCCATTTACGACAGGAGATAGCTGATGTTTACAGAAAAAACCGTACAAGAGTTAGCACTCTTATTGGGAGATAAACTTACCAAAGCTGGGCTGGTTGCTGCCACGGCAGAATCTTGCACAGGAGGGGGAGTCGCTTATGCAATTACAGAGGTGGCAGGCAGTTCGCAATGGTTCGACCGTAGCTTTATTACCTACAGTAATGATGCAAAAATGCAGATGCTTGAGGTAAATAAAGCATCGCTGGATCAATATGGTGCGGTGTCTGAGCAAGTTGTGACAGAGATGGCAACCAATGCAGTTAAGTTTTCTGAAGCGGATATCAGCGTCGCTATCAGTGGTATTGCTGGACCGGGCGGTGGAACTGCAGAAAAGCCTGTTGGGACCGTTTGTTTTTCATGGTACAACGCACATGGTGGTGAAAAAACAGAAACATATCTGTTTGTAGGTGATCGTAGTGAGGTGCGCACTCAAGCAATTCGTTTAGCGCTGACGGGGTTAATTGAGATCATCTGATCACAGCAACGAGCAAGCAATCAATATTTATGTAAATAAAACTTGATACTGTATAAATCAGCAGTATACTGTTTGCATAAACAGTTAAATAAAAAATATATTCATATCTGGAGAGAACATGAGTCAGGATAAAAACAAAGATAAAGCATTAGCAGCTGCACTTGGACAAATAGAAAAGCAGTTTGGTAAAGGATCGATCATGCGCTTGGGTGATGGTGCCAACGCAATGCTTGAAATTGACTCTGTTTCAACAGGTTCGCTTGGACTGGATGTGGCTCTCGGCATAGGTGGTTTGCCATATGGTCGTATCGTTGAGATCTACGGTCCAGAAAGTTCAGGTAAAACAACACTAACATTACAAGTGATTGCACAAGCACAAAAACAGGGTAAAACCTGTGCATTTATTGATGCCGAGCATGCACTTGATCCTATCTATGCAAAAAAACTGGGTGTTAACATTGAAGATCTTCTGATCTCTCAACCGGATACCGGTGAGCAAGCGTTAGAGATTTGTGACATGTTAGTACGTTCAGGCGCCGTTGGCGTAGTGATTGTCGATTCGGTTGCTGCATTAACACCAAAAGCAGAAATTGAAGGCGATATGGGTGACTCACACATGGGTCTGCAAGCACGTTTAATGTCGCAAGCACTGCGTAAACTAACGGGTAATATCAAGCAAACGAACACTATGTGTATCTTCATCAACCAAATTCGTATGAAAATTGGGGTAATGTTCGGTAATCCAGAAACGACAACTGGTGGTAACGCACTGAAATTCTATGCTTCAGTACGTTTAGATATTCGTCGTATTGGTGCGGTGAAAAATGGTGATGAAATCACTGGTAATGAAACCCGTGTTAAGGTTGTGAAAAACAAAGTGTCACCACCATTTAAACAAGCTGAATTCCAGATTTTATATGGCGAAGGTATCAATAAATACGGTGAGATGATTGATCTTGGTGTTAAAAATGAACTCGTAGAAAAATCAGGGTCATGGTATTCATATAATGGTACGAAGATAGGCCAAGGTAAAACCAATGCCTGTAAACATTTCTCTGAACATCCTGAACAAGCAGACGAGCTAGACAAAAAGCTACGTGACATTTTACTGGCTAAACCAGAAGAAGTTGCAAAAGCGCTTGAGAAAGAAGATGAAGTCGAAGAAGCGTTATAGAGATTGATATACCATTCTGCACAATGGTCAGGGCTTGTTGAGGAACAATGATAGAGAGCAAAGCGCATAATTGAGTTTGTCTATCGTTTTAACTCAAAAGATAGACCAGATAGTTATGCGGATTGGTATTATACCAATTCCGCTAATATAGTGATCAAATATTACGCAGGAAAAAGGAGTTAGTTCAAGGCGAAAATTGATGCAAATGGTTGTTCCCTTTACAAAATTTTTAACCCTGAAATAGCTTCTTTTAACCAGTAAGATTGATCAGTTATTTAGTGGATTTGGTATTAATAGCCTAGACCCCAAAAAAGCGTGATTATTCACGCTTTTTTGTTTCTAAAGAAAAGTTAAGCAATGTTATACAGATTACATAACCTCAATTCTGGTTAGTGGAAGCGTTATGGCGATTTAAAATCATGGTGTTGCTACTTTAATTAGCGGTATTGTATAGCTCGCCTCAATTAGATCAGCTCTTTACTATTATTGATATTACAAATAATGATTAATATTTACCTCATCAATCTGCTCTGGTAAAAGGTACTGATGCGCATATTGTAGATATACCTCAGAAGTTAAAAATAGCTTAAACAGTGCGGGGTCAATATGGTCATCTTTTACCATAAAGCTCATAATTTTAATCGCTTCACTTAAGGTTTTACGCTCTTTATAGGGCCTATCTGAAGCTGTTAGTGCTTCAAAGATATCTGCAACAACCATAATGCGTGCTGTTACCGGCAACTCCGATGCTGGAATTTTGCGTGGATAACCTGTGCCATCCATCTTTTCATGATGCCCGCCGGCAATAGTCGGAACATTTTTAAGGTGCGTAGGAAAGGGGAGTTTCGATAACATAACAATGGTGTGAACCATATGTCCATTGATAATGAATCGATCTTCTTCGGTTAGGGTGCCTCGTTTGATGGAAAGGTTATACAGTTCTCCACGGTTAGAACGATATTGAGGCGTTTTCATATCAAAGCCCCATTCATTACCTGGCTCAGTTAGTTCAGCATGCTCACGATCGATTAAATGCTCAGCTTTATCGGCTAATATAGGTTCTGCAACGGGTAAAGTGATATCTGGAATTTTATTGGCTTGATGGGGTGCTATGCCAATTTTATTGCTAAGGGTGCGTTTCCAAGTGCGCCTTGCAATACGCTGCAATAGCGCTATTTTATCATCAGACATAAATTCTCCGCCGATGTTACACTGCGCCACAAACTCAAACTCCTGATCTAATTCGCTAAGTAATTGATCGCGCTGCTGTGCTAATAATTGCGAATCGCCATTTTCATTCAGCCCTTTCCAATAATTTGTGTGCGCTTCACTTTTTAACAACTCAAAGCGCATTCTAACTTCATTTAGACGATCATAAATAGCTTCAAGCTTTGTGGACTTATCAACGATATGTTCAGGAGTAATAATTTTCCCACAGTCATGTAACCAAGCTGCAATATGTAACTCCTCCCATTGTTCATCACTTAAATCAAAATCTTTAAACTCTACGTTTTGAGCTGTACATGCAGCTTGGCTGAGCATTTTGGTTAGTTCAGGGACTCGTGCACAATGACCTCCTGTGTAGGGAGACTTACTATCGATAGCGCCCGCAATGAGTAAAATAAAGCTTTGTAATAGCTGCTTCTGCTCTGCTAATAGTTGTTGACTCTGTATAGATAATGCTGAAAAACTGGCAATTGCTTGTGCATATTTTAATTTTCCTCTACTCAGTGGGCTGCTCGGATCTGCAAGCACAGCGAGTAAACCTAAGTCTTCTCCGGATCTATTTTTCATCGGTATCAGTTGCCAGCACAATGGTTGTGATTTTACTAGGTAGGGATCAATTATCTGCTTAATATCATTGGGGATTTGTTCGCTCGTTAGATTTTCCGACAGCGATTGACATGTCATCGTTAGCTTGCTTAATTGCTGATATAACTGCTTATTTTCAATGGAGCTTAATGCAAGTAGTTGGCTATGTTTTATCTGGTAGTTATTGTTATTGTTGAAAATGATTAATGTGCCTTTACTATTGGGAATATTATTACACTCATCACTTATTTTATTGAGTAGCTGTTGTTCGCTCTGTTTACTCACTAGTGATGCTGAAAGGTTTTGAAAATGGGAAATCGTTTGTTTCATGTTATTGGTGACTTGGATGAGTGCCGCTATCTCTTTTACTGGCGTTTTACGATGTAGTTGCTCACTAAAGTCAAAATTATTAATTTTTTCCAAATCCTTGGTGAGTTCACTAATTGGCGTGCTAATTAAGCGGGCAAAATACCATGCCATCGGCAGCGTAGTAAGAATAATCAGAATAATAATCAATGCACTTTTCTGGCGTAAATCATAAGCGTTTGCGAGTAACTCCTTCGTTTTAACAATTTGAAATAAGAGCAAGGTTTGTTTATCAGAAAGGGGTGATACTTTGCCCAACCAATCCTCTCCCTTATAATTGAATAAAACACTGCCTTTCTGGTCACTATAATTTTTGAAAACATGGGCTAATGCAGGATGTTGTAATTCAGAGATATTTTTAAAAGCATCGAACTTTCCCTGCGCTGAAAGTAGGAAGTCAGTATTTTGATAGGCAATGATTTTGCCCGTGTTATTAACAACGATTCGCTCACTGCTTGGGTAACGACGAAATTCTTGTAACAGGTTAGATAAAGTACTTAGTGTATAGTCGGCACCAATGATTGAATTATTAATTTGGTCTTTAACAGCCAGTGTGACCCCAAACTCTTTAGTCGCATGGAATAGGTAAGGGTCTGTAATAATATATTTATCGCTTATTTGCACGCGTTTATACCAGGGGCGTTTTTCTATATTAAGGTTGTAATTGGGATCATCTACCATTGATAGTAAGTTATTTTCTATATCGTAAAAGTAATGTTGTGTCTTCTCCGATTGGCGAAGCGTCATCATAAAATAACTATCTTTGGGAATATTTGTCGAGTGGTGGACTGAGTTAATTTTTTTATACAGAAAAAAATCATTATTTGGATAGGCGATAAACAATGCAGATAAGCTATTAGTCGCTTTTAGCATCTCAGATAATACTGGTAACGATGTTATTTTTTCTTGTTTACTATTAATTGCAGTTAGATCCGATGCATTTAATATTTTGAGCATGGTATGTACATGCTCGCTCTCTCGATGAATTTTATCTACTAGCTGACGACTTGAGTTGTCAAAAAGTGTTTTACCTTCGTTGAGCATGTTTTGGCTAAACTGATAATAGCTATACCAACCAAGCAACAGACCTGAAACGATAATTAAAAAAGTAAATAAACTCGTTATATGGACTTGTAAGCTATATCTGTTTTTAAATTTAATCGTGGGCATAGGATTCCTATTAATAAGGTAAATATTTTATGCAAATATTGTACTTTTATTGTAATCCTAATCCTTTGCACATAAAAAAACCGCATCAAGTGCGGTTTAAAAGTTAGCTTTTTCTATTGTTGTGATTTAGCGCGTGCCAAATACAACAATTGTTTTACCATGTGCAGAAATAAGTCCCTGCTCTTCTAGCATTTTTAAGATACGACCAACAGTCTCACGTGAACAGCCTACAATTTGCCCAATCTCTTGGCGTGTAATCTTAATTTGCATACCATCTGGGTGAGTCATCGCGTCTGGTTGTTTTGCAAGGTCAAGAAGTGTGTTTGCAATACGACCTGTAACGTCTAAGAATGCTAAGTTACCTACTTTTTGGCTGGTGATTTGTAAGCGATTTGCCATTTGGTTAGACAGACGCATTAAAATCTCAGGGTTAACAGTAATTAACTGCTGAAATTTCTTGTATGAAATTTCTGCTACTTCACAGGGTGACTTTGCTTTTACCGATGCACTACGAATCGGATCTTCTGACTTATCAAACAAGCCTAACTCACCTAAAAAATCACCTTGATTTAGGTAAGATAAGATCATCTCTTTACCTTCTTCATCTTTAATAACAACAGCAACTGAGCCTTTCACGATGAAGTATAAAGTATCTGCTTTTTCACCTGCATGGATTAACATGCTTTTTGCCGGATATTTATGAGTATGACAATGTGATAAAAACCATTCTAATGTTGGATCCGTTTGCGGTTTAGTGATGATCATGTTACTTCCTTAATCTATATTGAATAGCTAAATGGCTATCTCTCGTTGTTATTGTTTCAACAGGAGCAAAATGACAATGCTGTCATTATAAGTTTCCTGATTGTATCTCTTTTTACGTGTTGTCGATAACATTAATACCCTTATGTTCCATAAGAAATTAGACCTTTGTCAAAAAGCAACAATATTTAAAAGGCTTAATGATCATTTTAATCTAAATCTATTATGTTTTTATGAACTATTACTAACGTGTTGCTTACTTTTCCTGCATTTGTGCATTGAATTGTTGCTTATCAATAAAAGTGACGCTCTCCGATAACTCAGAATAGAGGATCACTATTTCACCTTTTTTGATCTGTTTGAGCATAGCTTGGCTTTTAGTTGCCAGTGATACTTCAGCTTCGCCGTAGTCTGTCTCTTCTCGGAGCAGAAAAGATTCGACTAAATTATGTAGTGTTTCACTATCAAGTGATTGGTACGGAATGAGCATATTATAAAGTTACTTTAGGTATTAAAAGCATGAGTCTATTCGATGAGTTATTAAAAAACAATGTACGTTGGGCAATTCAAATTAACAAAGCAGATCATGACTTTTTTCTCGCTTAGCGCATCAACAATCACCAGAATATTTATGGGTAGGCTACTATGAAAAAGCGTTTCTATGCTGAAATTGATGGTTGATTATCTAATATCAAAGATATTTATGTGCGTCACAGCGATAATTTTAACGCTGGGATGAATGCGCAACAGTGTCAAAATTATTTAACACAACTTAGACGCTATTGATCTTTTAAGTTTATTTTTGCAGTGAATGACTACGTCAAACACTACGCAATACAAAACGAAAAGATGTTTTGCTATCCGTTAGACGAAACTCGCATAGAATGCCATGTTTCGCCTGCCTTGCTCGTTGTATTCAACAAGCTTAGGCAAAAGGGGGATCTATTAACTGTCTATGGTTTAATTTATTCAGTAAAAGATGGATTGTTGAAAGATCTTAAAGTCAACTTTGAACGTATTGAAGATATTAATGAGTTTGACCAAATTCAATAGCCTCCTTACATTAATTTTAATGACCACTTTTTGCGATTAAATTCGTTTTACTATTAGTTTGCGATAAAAGCCTAATATTTTAAAAAGACTAGACGCATCATTAATGTTTGTTGATTATGAAGCGTCTACAATAGCTAATATTATGTTTAACTTTATAAAGGAATTATTATGAAAAAATTATTATTAACCTCATTACTTATTGTATTACCTAGTTTTGCTTTTGCGGCTGGCGATGCAGCAGCAGGCAAGGCGAAATCAACAGTATGTGCCACTTGTCATGGTAAAGATGGTATTGCTATCGCTCCTATTTACCCTAATTTAAATGGGCAAAAAGAGCAGTATCTTGTTAGCTCATTAAAAGCTTACAAGTCAGGGCAACGTAAAGGCGGGATGTCTGCGATTATGATGCCCCAAGCAACCAATTTATCTGATCAAGATATCGCAGATTTAGCTGCTTATTACGCATCTATGAAATAATAGCAATCGCATTAAGTATTTGATCTAAACGTTGCGCAGGAAAATGGCTTAACTCAATGTGAAATTTGACGACACTATCCTGAGATTAACTTCGTTAATACTCAAGCAAGCATTAACAACAGTACGTTAATGCTTTAATGGTGGTTTCCTTTGCTGTTATACCAAATCCACTAAATAACTGATCAATCTTACTGGTTAAAAGAAGTTATTTCAGCGTTAAAAATATCGTGAAGGGAACAACCATTTGCATCAATTTTCGCCTTGAACTAACTTCTTTTTCCTGTGTAATATTTGATCACTATACTAGCGGAATTAGTATTACTGCAATCGGCATAAAATTTAGGCAATAAAAAAGGGTGAATATTTTCATATTCACCCTGTAAAAACTACTTAGGAGAGATAGTTTTTATACGTAACTTGCTATTTACAGGTCATCTGCATTTGATGCTAGGTATTTTGCAACACCTTCAGGAGATGCATCCATACCCGCTTTATCTTTCGCCCATTGTGCAGGACACACTTCACCGTGCTCTTCGTGGAATTGCAGTGCATCAACCATACGTAACATTTCGTCTACGTTACGGCCTAGTGGAAGGTCATTAACCACTTGATGACGAACAACACCATTTTTATCGATTAAGAAAGAACCACGAAGTGCAACACCCGCTTCTTCAAATTCAACACCGTATGCTTGGCAGATTTCGTGTTTCACATCAGCAACAAGTGGGTATTGAACTGCACCGATACCACCGTCGTTGATAGAAGTGTTACGCCATGCGTTATGTGAGAATTGAGAGTCGATTGAAACACCAATTACTTCAACACCACGTGCTTGGAATTCACCAAAACGTTTGTCAAATGCAATTAATTCAGACGGGCATACAAATGTAAAATCAAGCGGGTAGAAGAAAATAACCGCTTCTTTACCTTTAGTGAATTCAGCAAAGTTAAAGTTATCTACGATTTCGCCATTGCCTAATACAGCTGCAGAAGTAAAATCAGGTGCTTGTTTTGTTACTAATACCATGAGAATTTCCTTTTAATAAAGAATGTGTTAACAATAAGTTGGTTCATTATTTTTCATGCTTATTTGAGCGCAATAGCATGCAGGAAATTATAGGCAGAATCGAATTGTTTATATCAATTAGATTGATAGATTTTTTCTATTGAATTGATTGATGTATTTAATTGGGCATTTATCATGCCCAATTAAATTGATTAATACAGATAAGCGATTATGGATTACGTCCAAATTTAGAGAAATCGGGTTTACGCTTTTCATTAAATGCGTTGCGCCCCTCTTGCCCTTCTTCGCTCATGTAGAATAGCATGGTGGCGTTGCCTGCTAACTCCTGAAGCCCAGCTTGACCATCACAATCGGCATTTAGCGCAGCTTTTAAACAACGTATTGCCATAGGACTATTTTGCAATATTTCGCGACACCATTTCACCGTTTCCTTCTCTAACTCAGCAAGTGGTACAACGGTGTTCACTAACCCCATCTCAACAGCTTCCTGCGCATTATACATGCGACATAAAAACCAAATTTCACGTGCTTTTTTCTGACCGACAATGCGTGCCATATAGCTAGCGCCCCAGCCACCATCAAAGGATCCTACTTTAGGGCCTGTTTGACCAAACTTAGCGTTATCAGCCGCTATGGTTAAATCGCACATCATATGTAATACGTGGCCACCACCCACAGCATAACCTGCCACCATCGCGATAACGGGTTTTGGACAAGTTCGAATCTGGCGTTGAAAATCCAGTACATTGAGGTGATGACCTCCTACTTCATCTTTATAACCAGAGTCACCTCGAATGCTTTGGTCACCACCAGAGCAAAAGGCGAGATCACCTTCTCCGGTTAGAATGATGACTCCAATTGCATCATCGTAACGTGCATCATATAACGCTTGCATCATCTCATTGACGGTTTGCGGTCGAAAGGCGTTGCGTACCTGTGGGCGGTTGATGGTGATTTTAGCAATACCATCTGCTTTTAAATAGGTGATATCAGTAAAGGTTAATTCACTACTCTGCCAAGTGATTGGTGCATAAAAATCGGTCATAATTAATAGGCTCTATTAGTCTTGTTTATTTTAGGGTATTGAGGAGAAACTGTGAAAACTGTGAAGCATCTTGTTGATGGATATTGTGTCCCACCTTTTCAAACTCTGTAACGTTTATATTTTTTAGCTCAAGCAGTTGCTTTGCTATTTTTTTAAATTTTTTGTCTTTTTCGCCAATGCAGTAATGGATAGTTAATGCAGTATTCTCAAGATAAGACAAGGCACTTTGTTGCTTCCCCAAACTAGTTGAAAGCAACATGTTTGCCAGCGGGACACCATAATTGTTGGCACGCTTGCTAATCACGAACTCTTTTTTACGATCGCTTAAGTCACTGAAAATACCTTGGTCATACCACTCTGAAAGAGTGTCTAAAATACCTTGAGTGGCGAATTTTTTCGCCCAACCATGGTCATCCATAAAGCGTTGTTCTTTGATTTGTGGATCAATCAATCCAATATGGCTTGATTCAAGCACAAGCGCTTGTAAACGAGTGTCATTTTGTGTTCGAGCATAATCGAGGGCAATACGT
This sequence comes from Psychromonas sp. psych-6C06, assembly GCF_002835465.1. Classification (NCBI taxonomy): domain Bacteria; kingdom Pseudomonadati; phylum Pseudomonadota; class Gammaproteobacteria; order Alteromonadales; family Psychromonadaceae; genus Psychromonas; species Psychromonas sp. psych-6C06. The sequence goes on from NZ_PIZM01000006.1 coordinate 324,127, forward strand.
CCGCCCAATGAATAACCGATTAAGGTAAATTGTTTAATATTCAGCTCGTTGAGAACATCATTAATTAAATGATGGCATTGATTAAAGCCATCACTTCGAGAGCTGGCAGTGGTTACTGAAGCACCATGACCAGGCAGGTCGATAGCAACACAATGGAAGCGATCTTTAAGTCGATCAATGGTATCACTCCAATCATGGCAACTTCCTAAAAAGCCATGAAGAAAAACCAAGGCCGGCTGGTTAGAACAACCTTGTTGTTGCTTATAAAGTGGCATGTTCAATCTGCTCCTTAAGTTGGTCAAGTTGAGTGGCGCTTTGTTGGTTCAATAGCGTTACCTCGATAAGAGAATGTTTACCTTGTAAGCATCGATTATAAGTCTCTTGGAAATCAATAAGTTGATTTGGATTGTAATAGTCGATAGAAAATTGTTCACAGCTTGATTTGAAGTTTAGTCCGTGTGGCAATTGATAAAATCTATTTTTCTGTTTTTCTGGTACTGGTAATAAGTTGAATATCGAACCGCCATCATTATTAATAACAATAACAATGAAGGGCATGGTGAGCGATTTGAGAAGTGCTAATGAGTTTAGATCGTATAATAATGATGTATCGCCCAGTAATAGCGTGGTGATTTTATTGCTATTATGCGCGACGCCAACTGCGCTGGCTAACAACCCATCTATACCACTTGCACCGCGATTAGTATAAATCGTCGACTGGTTTTCTTTCATCAACATATCCGCAAGGCGGATAGGCATACTATTGCCAATAAACAGTGATGAGTTATCGGGTAATAAATGATCAAGAGTGTTGATCACGGTCATTTCACTGTAGGGTTGAGCGGTTAAAAAGGGAGTAATAACCTGCTTTGCGAGCGTTTTATGACATACATGGAGCGATTGGTACCACGCTTTGTTTTTTACACTGGGTGAATACTGTTGTTTATTTATCCAATCACTGGCATGGCAATTAAAACGCTTATCTAATTGATGGTTGGGATCAATACGTGTTTCACTTGCATTGACCAACCAAAGTTCACCGTCTGCATCGCTGATAAAATTGCTTAAACGTTTACTGAGTAACTGTTCTCCAAACTGTACGATGAGATCCGCTTGTTCAAGTAACCCTTTAAAGGTTGGGTTGAGTAAAAAGAGATCGTAATAGTGGAGGTTAGCGGGATAAGCCGCCTGTGAAGATTGAATATCCGCTAATAGTAATAAATCATGTTGTTGGCAAAATGCGCTGACGGCTTGTGCTTGTTGTGAACAGTGCATTTTTCCTAAAACCACAATGATTTTCTTGTCATTCAGCTCTTCGCTTCTTGATAACCTGTCATTGTTAGCTGTTATAAATGTGGTAAATGGCTGATTATTCTCAATCCACTTTGATACATTTCTTAAATAAGGCTGGTACTCAATGCAACTCTGGCTTGGGTATAGTGGTTCTGCAAAGGCAATATTCAAGTGAATAGGGGCGGGGGTGTTTCGCTGTAAATTCAGGCCATGATCAAGCGTAGTTAACAGATAATTAGGGGAAACCTCTGTACTGGGTTGCACTATTTGTGTAAAAAAAATCGGGTATTGAGCAAAAATACCATGCTGATCAATCGCTTGATTTGCACCACAATTAAGCAAGGAAACAGGCCTATCTGCTGACAAAACAATTAAAGGAATTGCGCTTTGTCTTGCTTCGATAACAGCTGGATATAAGTTAGCTACAGCAGTTCCTGAAGTGGTGACAAGTACCACAGGTTTTTGGCTTGCTTGGCTGAGGCCGAGTGCCAAAAATCCCAGTCCTCGCTCATCAAAATGTAGGTACTCCTTAGCTTTTGGGTGGTTTGCGATAGCTAAGGTTAAGGGCGTTGAACGCGATCCTGGGGCGATACAAAAATCAGTTATTTTGTGACGAATAAGCTCTTCAACAAGCAATGAAGCCCACAACTGATTAATATTGCTATGTGAAGTTGTAAAGGGCTGAAGGTCTTGCATTACTGTTCGCCTTTTAGAGTAATGATATCTAAGATTGTATGGATTTTATTATCGAGCTCTTGCCACTCTTGCTCTGCAATGGAACCTGTCACAATACCTGCACCTGCAAACAGTTTTATGCGTTTTTCTGTGAGTAAAGCACTGCGAATAGCGACGCTAAAATCACTGTGATTGGCACTTAAGTGCCCCACAGCTCCAGCGTACCAACCGCGTAAATAGGGTTCATTGTCATTGATAAATTGTAGTGCCGGTAATTTAGGGCTACCACCAACCGCAGGTGTAGGATGTAATCGATACAGTAATTCAGCGTCACTGGTTTCTGGTGGTAGTTGTGCGTGAATTGGGACACATAGGTGCTGCACATTATGTAGTTGTAGTACGTGAGGCTCTTCGCAACTAACCTGTGCCTTTAACCGTTTGAGGTTGGCAATAATAAATTCTTGTACCAAATAATTTTCACGATCAATTTTTTTATCGGTTAATAGGCTTTGCAATAAAATATTGTCTTCGCGCTCATTGCGCCCTCGGTTTACAGTACCTGCTAACGCCTCTGTCTGTAATTTATTATCGCTACGTTCAAATAAACGCTCTGGTGAGCAACCAATAAAAACATTGTCTTTGGCAAATTTAAAACTGAACAAAAAGCTGTTGGGGTTTGCTTCATGCCACTGCGCTAATAGATCGCAGTAATCAAGCTGTGTTTCACAAATAAGCTCTGTTTGTCGCGATAATACCACCTTGGGTAATAACGCTTTGTATTCGATAGCCAAATCAACAAGCTCTGCCCAATGTTGTTGGTTGGGGGAGTCGTTACGTGATGTAATCTGTGTAGAGATATTATTAAGTGGCGCACTTGGGCGAAGTGTTGCGAGTAATAATAATGTAGTTTCAATCGAAGTATTACCATCAAAGTGGCAGATAAGTGTTAACACGCTGTTTTCTTCACTAAACTCTAAGGCTGGGCGAATAAAGCGCACTGCCGGAAAATTTTGCCACTGTTTGCCCTGTTGTTGAAAAGCTAGGCCGCCGTAATAGCGTGCTTCATCATTTATCTCTGGAATATGATTGATATCATCAATCGCGCCTAAGCAAACTACGCGCCTTTGATGTGCTTTATCTTGCCAAAAAATAGCTGGTGTGATCTCTTTTTGTGCTTTTAAAAATGCCAGTAACGATAATGGTTCAAGTGTGATGTTTAGATTTTTAGTGGGGTATTCTCCGACGCGTTGTCGAAGTTGTCGTAATTTATCGCTGATTTTTTCAATCATCACATTAAAATCGCTCTTGGCTATGTATATAGAGTTGATTTTGCTAATGTAGCCTGAAAATAACCTCGTCACAAATAGATATTGGAAAATTCAATGAACAACCTCTCCGTTTGGGTAAATGCCTTACGCTTACGCACGTTACCACTCGCGACGGCATCAATTATCGTCGCTGCTGGAATAGCCGTACATGAACATATGTTTGATCCCGTCATATTTTTCTTATCTTTGATTACCGCATTGCTGTTGCAGATATTATCTAATCTAGCTAATGACTATGGTGACGCCCTGAATGGTGTAGATGATGAATCGCGTGTTGGCCCACAACGCGCGATGCAAACAGGTGCTATTTCCGCTCAATCGATGCGTTTGGGTATTGTTATTACCACTTTATTGACACTTATTAGTGGCCTGAGCTTATTAATAGTGGCGCTAGGCGATGATATTTTCAGCTGGTTACTGTTTATCGTCTTAGGAATATTAGCAATTATTGCCGCTATCACTTATACCATGGGCCACGTCCCCTATGGATATCGTGCTTTAGGTGACCTCGCTGTTTTTCTCTTTTTTGGTTTACTGGGTGTTATCGGAAGTTTCTACTTATATGGGCACCATGTTGATTGGTTACTCCTACTGCCTGCATCTAGTATCGGCATGCTCTCTGCTGCGGTGTTAAACATTAATAATATGCGTGATGTTGAAAGTGATAGTAAACATCATAAAACTACATTAGTTGTATTGTTTGGTCGCAAGAGCGCGTTTAACTATCACCTTTTTTTAGTGGTAGGTGCTCCCCTGTTAACTAGTTACTATTTATATTGTTTAGAAACGACGCAAACGTGGCAGTATATTTTCTTGCTGGCAATGAGCCCGCTAATCAAAAGTTGCTTAGCGTTAAAAGAAGCGATTGATGAAAATGATCTGTCAGGTGAACGCTTTAATGAGCAACTAAAAAACACAGCAATGAGCACGTTTGTTTTTTCACTATTATTTGCCCTGGTTTTAATCGCATAATAAAAACTTTTTATAACCGTTAGGCTATATAGGTTGAAATATGGCCGTAAATTTCCCATTTTTAGCAAGTTAAAGCAAAATAACGGCGAAAAAAACAACATATTTTCGATTTTTTGCAAATTCTGTGTTCTGTTTAACAGTAACGTTAGGTATAATGCGCGCGGAATATTGACCACGATTTTTTACTAAACAGAGTATAAAAAATGACAGATTTATCAAAATACAGAAACATTGGTATTTTCGCGCACGTTGATGCGGGTAAAACCACTACTACAGAACGTATCCTAAAACTTACTGGCCAGATCCACAAAACTGGTGAAGTACATGATGGCGAATCTACAACTGACTTCATGGAACAGGAAGCTGAGCGCGGTATTACTATCCAGTCTGCTGCTGTAACTTGTTTCTGGGACGATCACCGTTTTAACGTTATCGATACTCCTGGACACGTTGACTTCACAGTTGAAGTATATCGTTCTCTTAAAGTACTTGATGGTGGTATCGGTGTATTCTGTGGTTCTGGTGGTGTTGAACCACAATCAGAAACTAACTGGCGTTATGCAAATGACTCAGAAGTTGCACGTATTATCTTCGTAAACAAATTAGACCGTATGGGTGCTGATTTCTACCGTGTTGTTAAGCAAACTGAAGACGTACTAGCGGCTAACCCGCTAGTAATGGTACTTCCTATCGGTATCGAAGACGATTTCTGTGGTGTTGTTGATCTACTAACTCGTAAGTCATACATTTGGGATGAAAGTGGCCTTCCAGAAAACTACACAGTTGGCGACGTTCCTGCTGACATGGTAGACAAAGTTGAAGAATACCGTGAAATGCTACTTGATACTGCTCTTGAGCAAGATGATGACTTATTAGAAGCATACATGGAAGGCGAAGAGCCATCTATGGAAGAAATCAAGCGTTGTATCCGTAAAGGTACACGTACAATGGACTTCTTCCCAACATACTGTGGTTCTGCATTCAAAAACAAAGGTATCCAACTTGTTCTTGATGCTGTTGTTGATTACCTACCTTCACCAACTGAAGTTGACCCACAACCTCTTACTGATGAAGAAGGTGAGCCTACAGGTCGCGTAGCAACAGTTTCTGCTGATGAGTCTCTAAAAGCATTAGCATTCAAAATTACAGATGACCGTTTTGGTGCACTTACTTTCGTACGTATCTACTCAGGTACGCTTAAGAAAGGTGATACGATCATGAACGCTGCAACAGGTAAAACTGAGCGTATCGGTCGTATGTGTGAGATGCAAGCCGATGACCGTAACGAACTTACTTCTGCACAAGCCGGTGATATCATCGCGATTGTTGGTATGAAGACTAACGTTCAAACTGGTCACACACTATGTGATCCAAAAGATCCAATCATCCTAGAAGCAATGGTATTCCCAGAACCAGTAATCTCTATCTCTGTTACACCTAAAGATAAAGGTTCTACTGAGAAAATGGGTATTGCTATCGGTAAAATGGTTGCAGAAGATCCAACATTCCGTGTTGAAACTGATGTTGATTCAGGCGAAACGATTCTTTCTGGTATGGGTGAGCTTCACTTAGATATCAAAGTAGATATCCTTAAGCGTACATACGGTGTTGACCTAGTAGTTGGTGAACCTCAAGTTGCTTACCGTGAAACAATCACGCAAGCAGTTGAAGACTCTTACACACATAAGAAACAGTCTGGTGGTTCTGGTCAGTTCGGTAAAATCGATTACCGTATCAAGCCTGGTGAAGCTGGTTCTGGTTTCACATTCTCATCAACAGTTGTTGGTGGTAACGTACCAAAAGAATTCTTCCCTGCAATCGAGAAAGGCTTCGAAGGCATGATGGATACTGGTGTACTTGCTGGCTTCCCAGTATTAGACGTTGAAATCGAACTTTACGATGGTGGCTTCCATGCCGTGGATTCATCTGCTGTAGCATTTGAATTAGCAGCACGTGGTGCATTCCGTCAGTCTATCCCTAAAGCGGGTGCACAACTTCTTGAGCCAGTAATGTCTGTAGACGTATTTACTCCAGATGATCACGTTGGTGATGTTATCGGTGACCTTAACCGTCGTCGTGGTATGATCGCAGGTCAAGAAGCTGGTGCAACTGGTGTTCGTATTAAAGCTGACGTACCACTTTCAGAAATGTTTGGTTACATCGGTTCACTACGTACAATGACTTCAGGCCGTGGTCAGTTCTCTATGGAGTTCAAAAACTACATGCCTTGTCCAAACTCTGTTGCAGAAGCTGTGATCGAGAAAGTTAAAGAAGAAAAAGCAGCTGCTAAGAAATAATATTTCTTAATTAGTTTGTTTTTATAAAACCCTAATAGTGAAAACTGTTAGGGTTTTTTTATATCCAAAATTCGTAAATGTTTGGGTATTAAAGTTCAGTTCACTACGTACAATGACTTCAGGCCGTGGTCAGTTCTCTATGGAGTTCAAAAACTACATGCCTTGTCCAAACAGTGTTGCTGAAGCTGTGATCGAGAAAGTTAAAGAAGAAAAAGCTGCCGCTAAGAAGTAATTCTTAACTAGCTAAGGATCGGCTTCAAAATTACTTGTGCTTTTTTTTCAAAATAGCCAGTCATTTTAGGTTTTTTGAAAACAATTTAGCGTAAGTTATTGTGTAACGATCCCTGAATCTTCCGAAGCCCCTGTTATAAAAGTAACAGGGGCTTTTTTGTGCTTGTAAGAAAGCTGTTGGCTGTCAGTTATCAGCTGCCAGCGTAAGTCTATTTCTTAACCTTTTTTTTCATAAATCTTGCCTCTGCTGTCGCCATTAATTTATTTTCCACATAGAGTGCCGCTTTTACTTTATAAAGAGAGGTGTAGTTGGAAATGACCATACCTTGTACAAGTATCTCACTATCAGTCGCAACTTCATGTAGAAAGCGTACTGACATATCTGCCGTAACAGCTTGTGCATTTTTAGCAAATATTGCTTGGCACATCGCCGCATCTAAGAGGGCACATAAAAAGCCTCCATGTAAAATACCTTGATACCCTTGTTGGTGTATTGACCCTTTGGCAATCGTCCAAACTTCATTATCGTTATGATAAAAGTCCAACTTTAAACCTAGTGGCGGATGTGTTCCACAGAGCATGCAGTGCTGATGGCTGGACTGTTTATTAAGTAGCTGTAAATTCGGCAATTTCCTTTCATTTTTTAGCGTCATTACTTTTGTATTTATTGACTCTACGACGGTCATATCTTCTTCCTTTATAAAATAGTATTTGGCATATGCTAAATACTGGTATAGGATATCACTACTACTTATAAATAGGTATTAAAATGCGTCCAAAAATAAAACGTCATATTTGTAAACACAACCGACCTAAATTCAGTTTATTTAAACCGAATGGGGTGCCTACTTCTGAATTGAATAAAACGGCGTTAGAAAAAGATGAATTTGAAGCCGTACGCTTAGTAGATATGTTGCAACTTTCGCAACAGGATGCTGCGGTAGAGATGCAGGTTTCACGTCAAACCTTTGCTAATATTTTAAAATCTTCACGTCATAAAATTACTACCGCTTTAGTGCAAGGTAATGCCTTGCTATTAAATAAAGATAAGGAAGAACAATGAGCTATGCAATTGCAATGTCAGATCAAAAACTCGCACATCACTTCTCAAAGGCAGATATTTTTAGCTTTTATGATGATAATCATAGAAAAATTGCAGTATATAAGAATCCTGCATTGGGCATGAAAGGCTGTGCCGGTAAGCAAACAATTATTAACTTGTTCAAACAGCGTCAATGCCATACGGTTATTGTACGAAAAATAGGAGAGAAAACGCTTGCGAGGTTACTAGACTCTGGATTTGATGTGATACAGGGCAATACTCGCCATGATATTACAACGGTGCTAGAGGAAGCCTCGTTAAAAATACACCCATTAACCGATGCCTCACAAGGCGTAGCGAATAATGCTCCTTGCTGCGGAAAGCATGCGTGAATATATTAATGGTGTTTATGCTCAGCTTTTTTGTTTTCCTTGTCGCTGTATTTGCGATGGCTTTGGGGCATATATTTGCAAAAAAGAAACTACAAGGAAGTTGTGGCGGTTTGGCGAATATCGGCATTGAAGAAAGCTGTCAGTGCACAGGCAAAATTTGTTCTTCTCGTCTATACCAGATAAAAGAACCTCAAGGCTAGGGTCTGTTGATCTTTCGAGTTTATTTTTGCCACAAGTTGTTGGCTATTGCTGTCATGACTTCGTCAATACCACGCAATACAAAATAAAGAGTCATTTTGCTGTTTATACAAGGCTGAGCCTATGCCGTGTGGTTATTCCACATCAATAGACGAAAACGCAGTAAAAATGATCAACAAATGTTGCCCTTCGGGTTCAACACAACACGCTCTGTCCTTGCTCTATTTGACTATCTCAAACAGTACGCAATACAAAACGAAAAGACGTTTTGCTATCCGTTAGACTAAATTACCTTAGAATGGCTAAGCTACATTCCGTCTGCCTTGTTCAAAACGCGTTGTGTTAAACAAAATTTAAAAGGCAAAGATCAACAGACCCTAATGATTTATTGATTTTAATTTAAGTAAGTGAGTGGCAGATGCTTTGTTAAACTCACTTTTTTATTCTGTTCAAATCGAGTCTGTTATCCGCTATTTTATTTTTCTATTGCTTTTACCTCTCCCTGTCATTGCAAATCAAGGTAATCAAACCAATAACTCTTTCCATAAAGCTAAAAAGATGCTCGAAAAATCTGTTTATCTTGCTGATCATGAGCGTAAAACTATTTATTGTGATGCAGATTTTGATGAAAAAAAGCAGGTAACTTTTCCGCCTGGTTTTAATACCACTAAATACATAAAACGCGCTAAAAAAGTAGAGTGGGAGCATGTTGTGCCTGCAGAAAACTTCGGTCGTAATTTTAAGGAGTGGCGTGAAGGTGATACACAGTGCATTAACAGTAAAGGTAAATCCTTTAAGGGGAGGCGTTGTGCTGAGAAAATGAATCAACAATATCGTTTGATGCAGTCTGACATGTATAACCTTTACCCGGCTATTGGTGCAGTGAATGCAATGCGTAGTAACTATAACTTTGTTATGTTAAATGATCTGCCAGCAAGCTTTGGAAGCTGTGCGATGAAGATATCTTCTCGTAAAGTGGAGCCACCTGCCCAGTCGCGTGGGATGATTGCGCGAAGCTATTTATATATGGATCAAACTTATGCGTTATACTCAATGAGCAAACAGCAGCGTCAATTAATGCATGCTTGGAATCAGCAATTTCCTGTTACGCACTGGGAGTGTATACGTGGACAGCGAATCAATACATTGCAAGGAAATATCAATGATCTGTTAATGCAAAGTTGTGCACTGGCCGGTTTTAGGTAAGAATTATTTCTCGGACAAAACGACTGCCAAAATAGGCAAGCGTTAGTAACGAAGAGCCGATAATAGTGATATAAACCATTAAGCGACCTCGCCATCCCTGCTGGTAATGTCCCCACAGAATCACAGCATAAATAACCCAAGCGATCATCGATAGTATGGCTTTATGTGCTTTTCCCTGCGCAAACATATCCTCAAGGAAGATAAAGCCAGTTAACAAAGTACAGCTCAATAAAATAAAACCGATAAATATAAATTGAAACAGTGATTTTTCCAGCGTCATGATAGGTGGCATACGTATGCTGGTGAGTGGTAGTTTGTGATTTTTTAATCGGTAGTCTAAATAGGCTAATTGCAACGCTAATAAGCTGGCAATGGTTAGAATAGAGTAAGCGAGTAAAGCAAAAATAATGTGCGCGCCCACTTGTGGATGAGTTTCTAAGTGGGTAATAAAGTGACTGGGTAAAAAGGCGACAGCAATAAAGTTAATTACAGTAAATCCGTAAACTATAGGTAACAATACACCTGTATTTAACTTTCTACTTGCCACTGTGCTGAGTAATGAAATAATAAAAGTGATAGCAGAAACGATATTTAGAATCTGCAAGTTTTGCCCATTAAGCATAAATACATGATCATAAAGCCAAGCAATATGCGCTAAAAGAGCAATAACAATAGTCATTGAAAAGGAGTGAGAGAGTGGTTTTTGCGATGAGAGTAATCGGTTGCTAGTAATGACTGTTGCAACAATATAAAAAAGACCACTGGTTAATGCTAAAAAATCCATAGATATCCATATAACTATTTGGTTAGGTTATCAATTATATGCAATTTTTAGCGGATGAGAAGTTAATACTACTTTGAGAAGCAATGTTGAGTATAATATCTCCTATTCTATTTTAATTTTTAGTAACGAGAGCGAAGCATGTTTGAGAATTTAACCGACCGACTGTCGAAAACCTTAAAAACGATCAGTGGTAAAGGCCGCTTAACTGAAGACAATATTAAAGGCACACTACGCGAAGTGCGCATGGCGTTATTAGAAGCCGATGTTGCCTTGCCTGTTGTACGTGATTTTATTAAGGCGGTCAAAAAACGTGCCGTTGGCCGTGAAGTCCAAAAGACGCTCAACCCAGGGCAAGCTTTTCTTAAAATAGTACAAACAGAACTTGAATCAGCAATGGGCGAGGTTAATGAATCATTAAACCTTGCTATGCAACCACCTGCAGTTTTATTAATGGCGGGTTTACAAGGTGCGGGTAAAACAACCTCGGTTGCCAAACTCGCGCGTTTGTTGAAAACCAAAGAGAAGAAATCAGTCTTGGTTGTAAGTGCGGATATCTATCGTCCGGCCGCTATCAAACAATTAGAAACATTAGCGGGTGAAGTGGATGTAGAATTCTTCCCAAGTGATATCACACAAAAACCGATTGATATTGCCAATGCGGCGATTGATCATGCGAAAAAGAAATTTATCGATGTCGTTATTGTCGATACAGCGGGTCGTTTACATGTAGATTCAGACATGATGGACGAGATCAAAGATCTGCATGCTGCGATTACGCCAATTGAAACCTTATTTGTTGTCGATGCAATGACAGGTCAAGATGCTGCAAATACGGCGAAAGCATTTAATGAGGCGCTACCATTAACGGGTGTGATCTTAACTAAAGCTGATGGTGATGCACGTGGTGGTGCCGCCCTTTCTATTCGTCATATTACCGGTAAACCGATTAAGTTCATCGGTATGGGTGAAAAAATTGATGCGCTAGAATCATTCCACCCGGATCGTATCGCCTCACGTATTCTAGGTATGGGTGATGTATTAACACTGATTGAAGACCTTGAACAAAAAGTTGATAAGAAAAAGGCTGATAAACTAGCTAAAAAAATCACTAAAGGTAAAGGGTTTGATTTAGAAGACTTCCGCGATCAACTTGTACAGATGAAAGGTATGGGTGGTATGGCTGGAATGATGGATAAATTGCCTGGTATGGGGCAAGTCCCGGATGCGATGAAAGATCAAGTGAATGATAAAGCGACTAATCAAATGGAAGCTATTATCAATTCAATGACTAAAAAAGAACGTGCGAAGCCTGAAATTATTAAAGGGGGGCGTAAGCGCCGTATCGCTGCTGGATCTGGTACACAAATTCAAGATGTGAATAAACTACTCAAACAGTTTACACAGATGCAAAAAATGATGAAAAAGATGTCTGGAAAAGGTGGCATGCGTAAAATGATGTCAGGAATGCAAGGTATGATGGGCGGTGCTGGCGGTATGCCTGGCATGGGCGGAATGGGTATGCCTCCAGGTCTAGGTGGCTTCCGCAAAAAATAAATACGCTAGCCGTTGCCATTTAAACGTATTTAAGCGATAAGTAATCAGAATATACCCAAAAGCCAAACCTCAGTGTTTGGCTTTTTTATGCCTGTAAAGTGAGATTGAGTGCTTATTTTTTATTCAGAAATGTGATTTTGATTGTTATTTTTGTGGAAAAGAGTATGATTCGGCAGCTTTCTACAAAAGCAGGCGGTCAGCATTCGCTGGCTAATTAACGTTTAACAAATAATAGAGGACGATATGGTAACTATTCGTTTAGCTCGTGGTGGCGCAAAAAAACGCCCATTCTACCAAGTGGTAGTAACTGATAGCCGTAACGCACGTGACGGTCGTTTCCTTGAGAAAGTTGGTTTCTTTAACCCAACTGCACAAGGTAATGCAGAAAAATTACGTTTAGATACAGATCGCATCAACCACTGGGTTGGTCTTGGCGCACAGCTAAGTGATCGTGTAGCTAAATTAGTAAAAGATAACGCTGTAGCTGCATAATTGCAGTTAGGTGAGGAGATTTAGGTGAGCAACATAGCAGAACCAATTGTCATTGGAAAATTTGGTGCCGTTCACGGTATTAAAGGCTGGTTAAAAATTCACTCCTACACCGACGATGCTGAAAGTATTTTTCAATACAAGCCATTGTTAATGAAGTATCAAAGTCGTCTTCAAGAAGTGAATATCACTGAATGGAAATACCACAGTAATACTTTCGTTGCAAAGATAGAAACATTTGATGTACGTGAAGAAGCACAAGCCCTTGTTGGTATTGAACTTCTTGTTAGTGCTGATGAACTTCCTGAATTAGAAAGTGACTTCTATTGGCGAGATTTGATCGGGTGTCAGGTAAATACTGACAAAGGCTATCATTTAGGTGTTGTCACCGACATGATGGAAACAGGCTCTAAAGATGTGCTTGTGGTTAAAGCTAACTCGAATGATGCTTTTGGGCAAAAAGAACGATTAATCCCGTTCATTAAAGAGCAGGTAATATCTCATGTAGATATTGCAGGCAAACTAATTACAGTTAATTGGGAACCTGACTTCTGATATCCCTAGGAGAAAAGCGATGTGGATTGGGGTTGTAAGCCTCTTCCCGGAGATGTTTCGGGCCATAAGCGAAAACGGGGTAACAGGTCGAGCGATTAAAAATAATCTGCTCTCTATCCAAACATGGAATCCTCGTGATTTTACGATGGATAAACATAGAACGGTCGATGATCGTCCCTATGGTGGTGGTCCTGGTATGTTGATGATGGTGCAACCTTTACGGGATGCAATCAACGCAGCAAAGCAGGCCGCAAGAGAAGCAGGACACGAGGCTAAGGTTATCTACCTTTCCCCTCAAGGCAGACGTTTAGACCATTGTGGTGCACAGGAACTATCTTCAAGCTCTGATGCTTTGATTTTAGTTGCCGGACGTTACGAAGGTATAGACGAGCGCATAATTGAAAGCTTAATCGACGAAGAGTGGTCGGTAGGTGATTATGTGTTAAGTGGTGGTGAGCTACCAGCCATGATTTTAATTGATGCTGTGGTACGTTTTGTACCAGGTGTCTTAGGTCATGTCTTATCAGCTGAGCAAGACTCCTTTGCGGATGGATTGCTTGATTGTCCTCACTATACTCGGCCCGAGGTGTTAGATGGAAAATCTGTACCGAGTGTTTTATTAAGTGGTGATCATGAGAAAATTCGTCTTTGGCGATTGGAACAGTCATTACAACGCACGAAAACTAGGCGTCCTGATTTATTAAATGATCTAGCTCTGACTGACGAGCAAGTTAAATTACTTGCTGCTCTGGAAAGTGACTCCCACTAACCAGCGATGTTATCGGCTAACTAGATATAAAAGGTATTAAAATGAGCAATATTATACAAGCAATTGAAAACGAACAGTTACGTACAGACATCCCTGAGTTTGCACAAGGTGATACTGTTGTTGTACGTGTTCGCGTAAAAGAGGGTGATAAAGAGCGTCTTCAAGCATTTGAAGGTGTTGTAATCGCTAAGCGTAACCGTGGTTTACACTCAAACTTCACAGTTCGTAAAATGTCGAGCAGCGAAGGTGTTGAGCGTGTATTCCAAACACATAGCCCACTTGTAGGAAGCGTTGAAGTTAAACGTCGTGGTGTGGTTCGCCAAGCTAAACTTTACTACTTACGTGAACTTACTGGTAAAGCTGCTCGTATTAAAGAGAAGCTTGGTAAAAAGAAATAATCTTTTTATCCAATTGTAAGTAATACCATCTAGGTATACCAAGGCTCGCTTTTGCGGGCCTTTTTTTTCATTTTATTTTGTAGAGGGGCATTAATCGGTGAATGCGTTAAAACGCTATTGTCTAATGGTCATCGCCTTTGTGAGTATCCTATTAGGCCTCATTGGTATTGTGTTACCACTCCTCCCTACCACGCCCTTTTTTATTCTAGCGTTAGCTTGCTTTGCACGGAGTTCAACACGCTTCCATAAGCAGTTATTAAACGCGCCTTATATTGGTAAAACATTAACTGACTGGCAGCAGCGTAAGTGCATTGACAAACAACGAAAATTGCAAATACAGCTTATCGTTGTAGCTAGTTTTACCCTATCGTTTTACTTATTAAACCACTATTTCTATGTGCAAATATTATTGCTATTTATTATGCTGATCTTATTGTTCTTTATTCGACGTATTAAAGAATGCTGAATGGCTTGATTCAATATACGCATTAAATACTGGTAGTGTGATAATAAAGCGTGTGAATGCGTTTACTTCTGATTCTACTTCAATGGTTCCGCCATGGCGCTTAATGATCTGAGAGCATATGGTGAGGCCAATACCTAGTCCAAAGTTGCCTTCGCTTTTGCTGGTATAGTTAAGTTCAAATATCTTATCTAAAATAGCATTGGGGATACCGGGGCCATTATCTTCAATAACAACCTGGATCATCGGAGATTCGTCGTAGGGAAGGTATAAAGTTGATATCTGTATCTCTCCTTTATTTCCTGTCGCATCAATAGCGTTAGAAATAATATTGGTCCATACCTGCTCCAGTTCAATTGGATGGCATTCTATCTGTGGTAATTGTTGGTATTCCTTTGTGACTCGGTAGTTTTTTAATTTACTTTCAAAAATAATTAGCGTCTCTTCAATTCCTTCATGAATATCGGTGGGGGCTGCCGATGCACTATCTTGTCCTGCATAATGTTTTAAGCTTTTGACTAAATCAGCAATGCGCGTTGCACAGGCATTACTATTTCTTAAAATGGTGCCGACTTGATGATATTGACTAAGTAGATTGACTGTTTGTGTAAAGTCTCGCTGCGCTGTGGTAGGAATATCGACCCTATCTAAAGCCATATTGACTAACTTCTTGGCAATGTTTTTATCTTTAACCGTTTTTAATAGTTTTTTGGTGCGAGCGCGCACTTCCGATGTGGATAACGGTGTTACTGTTAATCCCTGTTGTAGTGTTTTACTTACCAAGTTTGCAAATTCACTTTTACTTCCATGGCGAAGTAATGTCGATATAAGTGTAATGAGTGACTCTGAGCCTCGTAAAATGGCTGCTACAGGGTTATTAAGTTCATGCGCAACACCAGAAACAAGTTGTCCTAATACTGCCATTTTCTCGCTTTCGATAAGATGGTTGTGTGCTACATCTAACGATTTTAGTGTTTCTTGTAGCGCAAGCTCAGTGGAGATACTGTGTTGTAAACGGCGATTAAAGTTGCGTAGTAGGAGGTTAGTGAAAGGTGCTAATAATGAAGTATTGGACTGCATTATTTGCGAAAAAATCACATTATCGAGCTTTAACACTTCTGTATCTACGATAGCTATGCCGGTACTAAATGCAGCTTCTTCAGTCAAAAAGGACATACCTCCCACCATGCTACCTGCCTGCATAATGGTAATGTCTTGTGTTTCTCCTTGCGCATTACGCTTTTTGAGTAAAACCTTGCCTTTGATGATAAACCATAAATAACGGTTCTTTTGTCCCTCGCGCGTCAGGATATGGTTTGCATGGTAACTACGTCGAATATTATGCTCATCGTTGTTTTCTAATATTTTATACAACGATGTAATCACTAAATGGGAGAGCTCGCTATCGCTATATAGCGAATAATCCAGAAATTTGTCTTTAAACTCACTGGTCGCTTTCGTGCTGTTGTGAGCTACTGATTCAGTTTGATTGATAGTTAGCTCGTTATTATCTGATTGCGATAATTTCTTACGCTGATGATGCGTTAGAGAGTAATTACTTATTTGTGTCTGAATCAGCTTTTTGAATGACGATTTTTGATAAGGTAATTGCAAAAAGTAATCGATGTGACCTTGATTTATACATTCAATCACCTGTGATAGAGAAGGAGATTGCGCATAAATAATCTTACGAATTAATTGGCATTGTGAATATCTGAAAAGTGATAGTGCATTACCATCATCAAGGCATTGTGCTGATAAAATTAACGCAATTTCGGTGCTATTTTGCAAAATAAACTTGCTAGCCTGCGCTAAGTTATTTGCCTCAGCAATATGTAATATACCATCTAACGGTTGAAGATCTTGTTTGATCTGAATAAGGCGCTCGCAGTCACTGTCTACGCATAACAGGGTTAGCATCTCTAATACTCCGCAATGTAAGCTGTGCTTAGTATAGATTGCGCGTCAGTATCTGTATGCGCTAGCCTGCCAGTCTTATGACATTTATCAATTGTGCCCCTCGTGAAATAATAAAAATGTGATAATCTTAGGGTCTGTTGAACTTTGCCGTTTAAATTTTGTTCAACACAACGCGTTTTGAACAAGGCAGACGGAATGTAGCTTAGTCATTCTAAGGTAATTTCGTCTAACGCAGGACAGAGCGTGTTGTGTTGAACCCGAAGGGCAACATTTGTTGACCATTTTTACTGCGTTTTCGCCTATTGATGTGGAATAACCACACGGCATAGGCTCAGCCTTGTATAAACAGCAAAATGGCTCTTTATTTTGTATTGCGTGGTATTGACGAAGTCATTACTGCAATAGCCAACAAATTGTTGCAAAAATAAACTCGAAAGATCAACAGACCCTAGTAGTCAGCAATATTAAATTATAAGAGAGAGAAAATGAGAATAACATTACCCGAATATGAAAATGCACAAGTATTAATTGTTGGCGATGTAATGTTAGACCGTTATTGGCATGGGCCAACTGGACGTATTTCTCCGGAGGCGCCTGTACCTGTGGTAAAAGTTGAGCAAATTGAAGAGCGCCCAGGTGGTGCCGCTAACGTTGCACTGAATGTTGCTGCATTAGGGGCTAAGGCGCGTTTAATTGGTTTAGTTGGCGATGATGAGGCGGCCGTTGCACTTGCGAAAGGGTTGCAATCAGTACATGTGGCAACTGATTTTGTGACTGTTGATAACTTTCCTACGATCACCAAGCTACGAGTATTAAGCCGTCATCAGCAATTATTACGTCTAGATTTCGAAGAAGCCTTTCATGATATCGACAGCACACCTATTTTGACCAAGATGGAAGCGGGATTAGTCGCTGAAAATAGTGTTGTTATTTTATCGGATTATGCGAAAGGCTCATTATCTGATGTGCAAAAAATGATTCAACTTGCGAAGTCAAAAAATATTAAAGTTTTGATCGATCCAAAAGGATCTGACTTTGAAAAATATCGCGGAGCAACCTTATTAACTCCTAATTTATCAGAGTTTGAAGCGGTTGTTGGTCACTGCAAAACGGATCAAGAGTTAGTGGAACGTGCGCTGAAATTAATTAAAAAGTTCGACCTGGAAGCGATGTTAGTGACACGCAGTGAACATGGCATGACACTGATTAGAGAGGGAGTTGAACCTTTTCACCTGCCAACTCAAGCGCAGGAAGTCTATGATGTAACTGGGGCGGGTGATACGGTTATTTCGGTGTTAGCTACATCACTCGCAGCAGGGAGCTCTTTTGAAGATGCTTGTACGTTAGCTAATGCTGGTGCTGGAGTTGTTGTTGGAAAAATTGGAACTTCAACAGTCAATACGATTGAACTTGCTAACGCTGTTTATAGTCAGCAAGAGATTGGTTTTGGTGCGCTTTCGGAAGAACAGTTAAAAGTAGCTGTACAACTTGCTCAACATCGAGGTGAAAAAGTAGTAATGACTAACGGTTGCTTCGATATTTTACATGCTGGCCATGTTTCTTATCTAAACACTGCCCGCGAACAGGGAGAGCGTTTAATCGTTGCTGTAAATAGTGATGACTCTGTGCGTGGATTAAAAGGCCCTGGCCGTCCTGTTAATCCAGTCGATCGCCGTATGGCAGTGCTTGCTGGGTTAGGTGCGGTAGATTGGGTGATTGAGTTCACCGAAGAGACACCACAACGCCTTATTGCAAATATTTTACCGGATATGCTAGTAAAGGGCGGTGATTACAAAGTTGAAGAGATTGCCGGTGGTGCAGAGGTTATTGAAAATGGCGGTGAGGTGCGTGTATTGCAATTTGAAGAAGGTTGCTCTACGACTGAAATAATTAAAACGATTCGTAATGAACAATAATTTTTAGGGACAAAAAGGGGCTAGTTTAGCCCCTTAAAAAACACACTCTAGATTAACAATTTGAAACAAAGCTCCAAATTCCCCACTGTTCACTATTAGTTTCAGGTGAGTTACCTTTAGTCCACCAGTTTGCGCGGTAAATTTTACCATTGATGCTACTTGTATCACCTGTGTTGTACACTTTACTTGCATCCCAAGCACCATTACAAGCCCCTGTTGGTGGCTCTGTCGGAGTGGTTGCTTTTTTAACAGTCACTGATTTAGTCAACGATTTTTGTGCGCCTTTGTCATCCGTAACCGTCAATGTAACTTGATAATTACCCGCTTGCGCATAGGTATGCGTTGGCGCTGATGCTGAACTTGTATTGTTATCGCCAAAGTTCCATACATTTTTTGCAATGCTACCATCACTATCAGTTGATTGGTTACTAAACACAACCCTTAAGTTATCAGCTTTTGCTGTAAAGGCTGCTGTTGGTAGTTGGTTTTCCACCGGTATTGTTGGTGCTGCACTGTAGTTTGCGGTTAGTTGTACATTTGCAAAATTTGCATAGCCTTCAAGCATGACATGATAAGTGCCCACTGCATTTTCAAGAGTACAACTTTCTATATTACCATCTTTCCATGGGCGACAATCATAGCTACTCGAAGAGGGTTTATTACCTTTTTTAACGTATAAGTCAGCATCACCGCTACCACCTTGAATGTTCACTGTTAAGCGACTGCTTGTCGGAACATTAATGGTATAGAACACTTGCTCAGCTTTGTTACCACTACTTGTAACAGTGTTACCATTTGTTAGTACGGTATCAACTGGTTTAGGCGGTGTAGTGCCACTTTTCTTGCCATAAACTTGTTGTAACGCTGCGATATCAAGGTCGGTTAATCGACTACGCTGACCTAGCTCTGAGTTAGCAACATTAGGGTTTTTTGATGTGATTGTTGCTTGGCCGTTAGTGCTAAACGCACGGTATCCATAATGCATGATTGATTTTACATCGTAAGGTCCAATCGAGGCGGTAACACTTGCGCCTTTATTGAAGTTACTTTCCATGCCCGGTTTGATATTTTCCCAATGAATATTAACGTGTTGATCACGATCTGCACGTGATTGTTCGTGATAAAACCCTAAAGCGTGCAAAAATTCATGGGCAATGATACCTGTTTTACCACAACCCGGCCCAATAGAAACAGGTTGCTTTGAACCTGTTCGACCTACATATGAGTAACAGCCATCACCACGAATAATTTCAATATAACCAGCTTCATTACTACGTTCAACAAAGGTGACATTAGCAACACTTTCTATCCACTGCATTGCGTTTAAAATAGTTATTTTGTCGTTACCTGGAACGCTTGATGTAAAGGTATAAGGGACAATGCCATTTGGCCAAGTTGTTTTCCCTCCCCAAGAAGCTTTTGCTAAAAAGCTATCATCATCAAAATCGCTGATCACAAATGAAGGAACACCCTCAGCTTGCAGTTCGTGGTGTTCACCAAGAATAATATCTCCTTCATAAACGGCTACATCCTGACCATCTAAAGATTTTAATTGGTAATCTACCTGTGTATTTTCACCTAAAACTGTCGCTTGCTCTGTGCTAGTACTTTGGTATTGCACATTCACTGATTCTTCAGTGGCCGCATTTACGGTGAATGGTAATAGGCCGAGCGCTAATACAATTTTGTTTAGCTTGTATTTCATATCTTATCCTTAAGGTATTAAAAAATATTGTCAATAACTTATAATTGACAAATCATTTTGACAGTTAAGTAAGAATAAGTCTTTGAAGTTGCTCGAGGATATATAGGAAATAAAGTTAATTTTTAACAAGATATTAACAGTGGGGGGAGAATATGGCTTGCTGGGCTAGAGCGAGTAACCGACAATGAAAAGATGCCAGCTACTCGTTTATATATGAAAAAGAAAATTAATTAAGGTGTTTGCGTTGTTTCTTCCGGATCTGCTTTTGGATCAACTACAACTAAACCTGCTGATACTAATGCAATATCTTCTTCAGAAAGGGTACCTGCAGAGTATTTCAGTTGTAACATGTTAATAATGTAATCGTAGCGAGCATTAGCCAACTGATTCTCTGATGCATACAAGCTACGAGTTGCATCCAGTACATCAACAATAGTACGTGTTCCAACTTCAAAGCCGGCTTCTGTCGCTTCTAGTGCACTTTTTGATGAAATCACCGTCTGTTCATAAGCGTTAATCGAGCTTAATGATGCACGCACATTATTAAAACCACTATTAATTTGTGCTTCAGTGCTACGGAAGGTTTGTACTAAATCTTCACTTGCCATTACATAGCCGTACTGTGCTTGTTTAACACGAGAAGTGATTGCACCACCCGTATATAAAGGTACGTTTAAGCTAATGCCGACAGAGCCATTGCTCATATCTACGTCACGTGCATCGATATCATAATCAGTATTGTTATAACCCAAACCGGCTGTGAAATCTAAAGTCGGTAAGTGACCCGTTTCAGCTAAGTCAATTTGCATTTTCGCAAGCTCTTTCGAGATGCGCTTTTCATGAAGCTGTAAATTGTGTTCAAGTGCTTTATTGCGCCAGAATTTAACATCGCCAGATAACTCTTCAGGATCAAAGGTTTCAGTATTAAGGTAAGAGATATTTAGCACATCTTCACCTGTTAATTCACGTAGCACATAGTAGCTGTTGGCTAAGGTATTTTCGGCTGAAATAAGATCGGCATTGGTACGATCATATTCTGCTTGTGCTTCATGCACATCAGTAATTGCAATTAAACCAACATCAAAACGCTGTTTGGTTTGCTCAAGTTGGCGTTCGACAGCACGCTTATTGGCTTTTACTGACTTCACTGCCTCGTCGGCACGCAAAACATCAAAATAAGCCGTTGAGGTACGCAATAATAAAGTTTGTGCTGCATATCCATAAATAGTAGCGTATTGAGTTGCTTGTTTTTCAGAAATATCAAGTTGTTGCCAGTATGAGCCATTATAAATCGACTGGCTTAAGCTTAGGTTTGCACCGTAGTTTGAGTTTGTAGCTGTATCTTCACTTGCTTTGGTATAACCGGCATTTAGTCCAAAGCCTATTTGTGGTAACAATGCTGCATCTGCTTCACTGATTTTTTCACGAAATAGGTCGTATTGCGCTTTGCTTTTCAGGATAACAGGGTCTTTAAATTTGGCCGTTTGATAAACTTGTAATAAGTTATCTGCATTGACCGCTGAATGAAATGTGGTTAACGCTATTATTGAAGCGACAGAGAATCGTTTGATCATCACAAGGTTTCCTATTTTAGGTATCTGTTTTTTAATTGAATCAGGCTAGCATATAATCCGCTAAGTATATTATAAAATATGAAATTGTTATCTATAAAAAGAGAGGTTAACAGCAAATGAACAAACATTCACTTTTGAGTGGCCATAATGAAGCTACTTTTGGTAAAAAAGATCTACAGATACTTGATAAGAAGCCATTATATAACGGCTTTTTCCAGTGCAATAAATATACCTTTAAGCATAAATTGTTTGCCGGTGGCTGGAGCCCTGAAATTCAACGAGAAATTTTTGAACGTGGTCATGCTGCTGCGGTCTTACCTTACGATAAAGAAAATGATGCCGTAGTGCTTATTGAGCAATTTCGTTTTGGTGCCATTGAGACAGAGCTATCTCCTTGGTTATTGGAATTAGTGGCTGGCATTATTGAGCCTGGTGAAGAAGCCGTTGAAGTTATTCAACGTGAAGCGCAAGAGGAAGCGGGGCTGATCATAGAATCGAGCCAGTTTATAATGAATTGTCTACTAAGTCCGGGCGGTTCAACTGAGCATGTTGATATTTTTGTTGGTGCTGTAGATAGCACAAAAGCACAGGGCTTACATGGTTTAGAAGAGGAAGGTGAAGACATTCGCGTGCATGTCGTACCAAGAGAAACTGCATATCAATGGGTGCTAGAGGGAAAAATTAATAACTCTGCAACCGTCATTGCTCTCTTGTGGTTACAAATAAATAAAGATAATGGTCTGACCCTGTAAAAGTAAATTGAGGCATCACCTACATTTTTAACCATTAGTGCATCTTCGATTACACACAAATGATAAAATTGCGTACTCGCTCGGTGACTAATAAAGTGCTTAATTTATAATCACCGCAACGTAATTGGATCATAAATTTAGATTAATAGGTGCTATGAAAAGCAAAACGGTACAATTAAAAGCAGATGCACAGGGTGATTTAGCTTTTTTACAAATCACTGACACTCATCTTTTTGCGGATAGGCAAAAGGATTTACTCGGTATAAAAACAGTACAAAGTTTTGAAGCTGTAGTTGCGCATGCAAGTAAATATAAGCAATGTCATGCAGTATTGTCGACTGGCGACCTGTCTCAAGATCACTCTGCGCAATCCTATTTAGATTTCAGTAAACATATTAAAACATTACAATTACCTTGCTATTGGTTACCGGGTAACCATGATATGCAATCGGTGATGCTTCCTAGTTTACTGTCAGAAGGTTTAGCTCAAACGACGGTCATTGAAAGTGATCATTGGCAGGTTGTGCTTCTCGACTCACAAGTTGAAGGCGTACCACATGGCCTATTAAGCCCTAGCCAGTTAGCCTTTTTGCGTAAAACGCTGACGAATAAACCGCAAAAAAATACACTTATTTGTGTGCATCATCATGTTTTACCTGTCGGTAGCGCTTGGTTAGACCAGCATATTCTAAAAAATGCTGATGAGTTATTGTCGTTAATCAAGCCTTTTAGCAATGTGAAAGCGGTGCTTTCTGGGCATGTTCATCAAGCTGGTGACAAATTACAAGATGGTGTGCGTTTTATTACCACTCCTTCGACCTGTGTGCAGTTTAAACCTAATAGTGATGATTTTGCATTAGATAGTGTGGCGCCGGGATATCGTTATTTGAAGCTTAGTGCGCAGGGGGAAATAGAAACCGTAGTAGAGCGTATCGATAAAGATGCTTTCTCGGTGGATGCAGATGCAACGGGCTACTAATGGCAAAGATACTATTATCTTTACACGGTTTTCATAGTTCGCCTGCCTCGTTAAAAGCACGTCAACTTGATGAGTATATTAAAGAAAACCACCCTGAGATTACTTTTATTTGCCCACAGCTTCCTAGCTTACCTGGACAGATGTGGGAGCTCATTGATGCTATTTTTGAACAATATTGTGATGATGATATTGCGGTAGTAGGTAGTTCATTAGGTGGGTATCTTGCGACTAAAGTTGCTCAACATTATAAATGTCGAGTTATTTTAGTGAATCCAGCTGTTACTCCCTACCGCCTATTACAAGTTTACGAAGGAATACAAACCCATCCATATACTGGAGATGTATATCAGATTGATAATGATTACATGCAACAACTTAAGGCATTAGACGTAACTAATATTGAACAACCTGTGCTTTTTTGGGTACTTATTCAAGAGGGCGATGAAGTTCTAGATTATCGTCAAGCAATGACTAAATATCAAGGTTGTAAAATAAGTTGTGAAAAAGCGGGAGACCATAGCTTTATTGGGTTTGAGCGCTATATTCCTGATATAATAAAATTTCTTTTTTAGCATTAATAATGCTCGCTAGTTGATCGTTGAAAATGCGTATTTAAACAATTAAACTTCGCTTTTTCTTGAACTAACTGTAAATGGGCTTTTTAGCGCTTATTTATGGGCTATTTTTAGCCATTTAATGGTTAATTTGTCGTTACCGAGTTTTAATCTACCCACTTTTTAATAGGTCTTCTCATGAGCGAGCAATACAATTCCGATTCCATTGAAGTTTTAAACGGACTTGATCCTGTTCGTCATCGTCCAGGTATGTATACCGAAACCAATCGCCCTAACCATCTAGCGCAAGAGGTCATCGATAACTCAGTTGATGAGGCACTTGCCGGACATGCCAGTTCAATCCAAGTTATACTCCATGAAGATCAATCATTAGAAGTGATCGATGATGGCCGAGGTATGCCTATCGATATTCACCCAGAAGAAAAAATATCGGGTGTTGAGCTTATTTTTTGTAAATTACATGCTGGTGGTAAATTCTCAGGGAAAAATTACGAAATATCAGGTGGTTTGCATGGTGTAGGTATCTCAGTCGTTAACGCATTATCAACACGAATTGATGTACATATTCGCCGTGATGCAAAGGTTTATCATATTGCCTTTGAGAATGGCGACAAGGTCGAAGAGCTTCATGAAGTGGATACCTGTGGTAAACGCAATACCGGTACTAGCGTTCATTTTAGACCTGATGCTAAATATTTCGATAGCGCCAAATTTTCAGTATCGCGCTTATTGCACCTATTAAAAGCTAAAGCAGTATTATGTCCGGGCTTAAGCATTAAATTTAAAGATAAAGTTAATAAAAATAACTATGAATGGTGTTATCAAGATGGTTTAAACGACTATTTGTTAGAAGCTGTATCTGAAAATGAATTGTTGCCGGCAACGCCATTTGTTGGGCAATTTACGGCTAACCGCGAAACTGCGGATTGGGCCGTTGTTTGGTTACCAGAAGGTGGTGACTCTATCTCTGAAAGCTACGTTAACCTTATACCCACAGCACAGGGTGGTACACACGTTAATGGCTTTAGACAGGGGCTATTAGATGCGATGCGCGAATTTTGCGATATTCGTAATTTACTACCACGAGGAATTAAGCTAAGTCCTGAAGATATATGGGATAAGTGTGCTTATATTCTCTCTGTTAAAATCAAAGAGCCACAATTTGCAGGTCAAACTAAAGAGCGCTTATCTTCTCGTCAATGTGCTGCATTTGTTTCAGGAGTTGTTAAAGATGCCTTTAGCTTATGGTTAAATGCAAATGTTAACGAAGCAGAAGCATTGGCTGAATTTTGTATTAACAATGCACAAACTCGCACCCGTAAAAGTAAGAAAGTTGCACGTAAAAAAATAACACAGGGACCGGCATTACCGGGTAAGTTAACCGATTGTTCAGGACAAGATCCGGAACGAGGTGAGCTGTTTTTGGTGGAAGGAGACTCAGCAGGAGGCTCTGCTAAACAGGCTCGAGATCGTGATTTTCAAGCTATTTTACCTTTACGCGGGAAAATTAAAAACACGTGGGAAGATGAGTCCGATATTATTTTGAATTCAGAAGAGATCCACAATATTTCAGTGGCGATAGGCATCGACCCCGCTTCTAAGGATCTTTCAGGATTACGCTACGGGAAAATATGCATTCTTGCAGATGCCGATTCCGATGGGCTACATATCGCCACCTTAATTTGTGCGTTGTTTGTACAACATTTTCGCGCTGTTGTTGATGCCGGCCATTTTTATGTGGCGATGCCTCCCTTGTATCGTATCGATGTAGGTAAAGAAGTTTTTTATGCCCTTGATGAAGATGAAAAAGAAGGCATTTTAGACCGAATTGAAGCTGAGAAAAAGCGCGGTAAAGTGGGTGTACAACGCTTCAAAGGATTGGGAGAAATGAATCCTGATCAACTTCGTGAAACAACCATGGATCCTAATACACGCCGATTAGTTCAGCTTACTAGTGGTGACGCTGAAAAAATGCTGGAAATGATGGATATGTTGCTAGCTAAAAAGCGTGCATCGGATCGCAAGGTCTGGTTAGAAAGCAGTGGTGATATGCTATCGGTGGATTAATGCTTTAAGAAAAAAAGTTACTTTATTTAGGCCATGACAATAAGCCATTTACAACATCGTCATGGCTTCTCAATCATGTCACCTTATCCATTGCCTACTATTTACTTTAAGCTATCGCCTTCTACATTTCTAAAATGAGAGGTTGACGGCGAAGTAAAGTAATTCATTTCTAATAAATATCCGCATTGAATGCCAGTTAAGTTAATTAGTCTATTATAAATATGAAACCTTATTGCTAATAAAATCAGTATTTAGCCATCTTTATTAGCGTTAAAAATCACGTCTCATATTATTTTAATTACTGGTGCCTATTGCATGAAACTATTATCCATTAAACCGCAAAATATTCTTTTTATAATGGCTAGCATTGCAGTGCTATTAACACTTCAATCATGTCAGTCTAAACCCGAAGTCATTAAATGGCAGTTGCAATCGCAAGCAACGAAAAGCAGTACTGATTATAAAGAGTTGGTCAAAATGGCTGAAAATATTAAAGTGATGAGTGGTGGTCGTTTTATTATCACCCCTTATCCTGGTGGTGAGATAACCAATGGGCCAGATATCTTTAATGCCGTCAAAGTAGGTAAAGTGCAAATGGGAAGTGGTTGGCCAAATTGGTGGTCCGGTCAACATCCTGCTTGGGCTGTGATGAATGCAGGCCCCTTTGACTTCATGAACATTGACGCCTCACTGATGTACTTCTTAGCGGGAGAAGGGACAAAGTTAGCTAACGAGTTAGCAAACCCTGAAGGCGTTATTTGGCGAGCCGCGTGGTGGCCAGGCATGGAGTTTGGTTTGTTATCCAAGAAACCGATTACTGGTATAAATGATCTTAAGGAGATGAATGTCAGAATAGGCCCTGGACTGCCTAGTGAAGTACTTGCAGCCACAACAGGTGCCTATGCCATCCCATTAGTACCGAATGAAATTAAGTCTTCTCTGCAGAACAATTCTTTGGATGCTGTTGAGTGGACAAGTGTTTCGGGGGCGTGGAACTTAGGGCTAAATGATATTGCCAAGCATGCGATTGTTCCGGCAATTTGGCAACCTTCTGTATTGGCTGACTTTTTGATTAATCAACAAGCGTATCAGGCATTACCTGGCGACTTACAAGCCATATTAGAAACTGCGATTAAATCATATACATTAACCACAACAATGAAGGCAAAAGTTGAAGATTTTGAAGCACTACACGCATTCAAAAATAATGGTACTCAAATTACGCAATGGTCAGACAGCGATATTGAGCAATGGCGCACTGTATCAGAAAAAATAGTAGGGGAATATAAAGCGAAGGATGAGTTTACCAAGCGATTAATCGAATCAAAACAAGACTTTAAAAAAGAATATACGCTCTATTATCAGTTGTTTGGAGCTTATGATAATAAATGAGATCCTATAATCTTTTGTCGAAAAAAGTACTGCTATTTGTCTTAGTTACGACTATCTCTTTAATGGTTGCGCTGTTTGCATGGCGAGTTAATGTTGCAGATAAGCATATTAAAAATAATATAAATGAGCGTGTAACAGGTATTGGTACGCGTATTGCCCAAAACGCAATTCCATTGGTTTACAACATTTATCAAAAGTCTGCAGAAAGACGGTTTACTGAAGAGACGGCTTCAGCAATTTTAGATTCTGAACTGAGTGCTGATTTTGTTTCGGCGATAAAGGTGTTCGGCAATTTTGGTCATCTTTTTATGGGAAAATATAAAGATCGTCAGGGTAAATTTATTACCGTCATCGATGATGCTGTAACGCCTGATTTTGTAATGAATCTTGATGCAGTTAGAGTACCCGTTAAGTATAACAGTATGACGATTGGCCATATTATGGTCTATTTCTCATCAGAGGCTCAAGACGCTCAGTTACAGAAAATTATTATTCAAGAGTTATTACAAATCTTAACGCTGACAATTTTTATTGTATTATTAATCTTTCTAACACGAAAATCATTGATTGAAAAAAATAACGCAGAATCTGCGTTAATCGAGTTAGAAGTTACACAGGCTAAATTGGTAAAATCAAGACAGCAACTTCAAGATGCAAACCTCTCTTTAGAGCAAAAAGTAGATAGTCGCACCACTGAGTTGATCAGCGCGAATGAAAAGTTATTGCAAGCCACTGAAAAAGCAGATGCAGCAAATAAGGCGAAAAGCCTCTTTTTAGCAAATATGAGTCATGAGATACGCACACCGATGAATGGTGTGATTGGTTTAACTGAGCTTTTATTGCGCACCGATTTAAACGAGATGCAGCAAGACTACTTGGTTAAATTACAATACTCCTCAAATAATCTGTTACACATCTTAAACGACATTCTTGATCTCTCTAAGATAGAAGCAGGTAAATTCAGTGTTGAAAAAATTGAATTTGATTTTATGAAAATGCTGCACTCTGTGCTGAGTATTGCACGTACTTCAGCAGTAGAGAAACAATTAGCGCTAAAGGTTAAAGTTGAACAACCTTTTCCTGCACAGGTTATCGGAGACTCCGTGCGTTGTTCACAAGTTTTTGCAAACTTAATTAGTAATGCAATTAAATTTACCGAAGCGGGCTCTATTACGATTAATTTAAGCCGAGAAGATGGAAGTGATTTTTTACAGGTTAAAATATCGGACACCGGTATTGGGATTAGCCCTGCGCAACAAAAAAAGTTATTTTCAACTTTTACACAAGCAGACGACTCGACCTCCAGAAAATATGGAGGGACAGGTCTAGGCCTTGTAATTTGTAAGCACCTAATTAATTTAATGGGAGGAGAGATAGATTTAGATAGCGAAGTAGGTAAAGGCACTACCTTTAGTTTTCAACTGTTGCTCCCTGTTACCCAGCGTAAAAATACTGCTGAAGCTAATCACGCCGATAAAATAGAGGTGGATTATATCTCCTTGAAGCTACAGAATAAAAAGGTGTTATTAGTTGAAGATGTAAAAATTAACCGCATGATTGCTCAAAAGTTATTAGAGCAGGCTGGTTTAGTTGTATCTTGCGCCGTGAATGGTTTAGAAGCGGTAGAAATGGCAAAAAGCAATTGCTACGATATGATTGTTATGGATATCCAAATGCCAGAAATGGATGGTTATGAAGCAACAAAAATTATCCGAGGGCTGAAAAACTATCAACACACCCCGATTGTTGCAATGACAGCTAACGCTATGTCAGATGATAAAGAGTTAAGCTTACAAGCAGGAATGGATAGTCATCTTACGAAGCCGATTCAATTTGAACAAGTGATTGCGGAATTAGAGCGTTTAGCGGAGGTTAAACTCGGCAATAAAGCGTAAACCAGCAAACTTTTTGCAGTGTTAACTCTAAAGCATCAATAGGCAATGCTTGCAATTTTTCCTATTGACTGGAATAACTGCAGTATATCGGCTCTGCCTTGTATCAATAAGCTCCATTCTAGATAATAGCAATCCGCATAACTATCTGATTTACCTTGTTGGTTAAAAGAGTAGATAACTGCGTTGCATTGAATCGCAATAGTTAGCTATTAGTCAATCATAGGCCTTGCTCTCTATCATTTTTCCTCAACAAGCCCTGATCACAATATTATGCGCAATGGTATAAGCAAAGCGATATAACATCGCTATTTCCGTGAATTTTTACCATAATTGGCTTTCAATTACGCAAAACTAATAGCGCGCCTCTTAAAAATAATTACTCTCTTATTCAAGATACTATACCGCGTTCATCGACTAAAATTGCAGTCAAATAGCTGTAATAATGATCTTGAAATATTCAACCGCCCTTAGAGAATGTATACACTATCGGGCGTTACAGATTAGTTTTCTTCACGTTTCGTTAAAGGCCTGCGATTTACCACAACAGGCGTACGTTTTTTCGTTTTTTTCTCAATGTTAGTTATCTTGATCACTGACTTTTGAAGTATGAGGTTATTCGGGTACAAAATAACATTGCCATCATCACGCTCAATAGACAGGTGAAACATGCCGATATCTGTAATCACGCCAGTCATCTCATCATTTTCAATTTTTATTCTATCGCCAATACGGTAAGGAAAGACAAAAAAGATCAACACGCTTGCTGTGACATTACTGAGCATTGACCACTGTGCAATTAGAGCAACGCCTAACACTGCAAAAATTGAGGAAAGAAATAAAGACACGTCTCCATAACCAATATCGATGACATTGAGAAATATGCTAAATAATAAGGCGAACAATAGGCTACTAATGCACAGCGCAATAAACTTACGTCGATTATCAGATACATTTTTCTTTTTTGCCTGTGATTGAATTTGCTTATTAACAAACTGTTTAAGAAAACCAAAAGCAATTAAAAAAATAATTGATAACATAATGTTTAATAACATAACTTTCTTTCCCTTCTGCGCTTAATGGGCGCAGAGTACATGCAATATTTGGCGACAATGCCGATTCGATACTGTATATCGACTTTATCGTACTGTCTAACTATTTGCAGGGAGTTAAGGGGAATATCAAAGTCTGTAAGCATGACTTGCATGTACAATTTGTTCTCAATAAGTGTTTTTTAGCCTTGATGAATAACTATAATGTTTTTCCGGGGAGGGGCATTAGCGTTTGTTGGGTAAACATGTCGCTTTTAAATTCTACTGTGCATGTTTTTTCGAATTTACTTGTTGACCATTTTTATTGCTTTTTCGCCTATGCAATGTGTAATAACCACATGGCATAGGCTCTGCCTTGTATAAACAGCAAAATGACTGTTTATTTTGTGTTGCGTGGTATTGACGAAGTCATTACAGCAATAGCCAATAAATTATTGCAAAAATAAACCCGAAAGATCAACCGACCCTAGCAATAGTCTCGGTAATCGCTTTCATTACAGATTCACATATTGCAGGATCAAGTGCATCGGGGTGAGGATCTGCAAACTTCTCTTTATCGTTGTCAAAATATAAACCTGATGCATGTGTAAACTCATCACACAGTGAGGCTTGGCAAAGAACTTCGGCACCTAAACTGAGGTCGTTGCCTACAATGCCAAATGCATTTTTGACCATTTTACTCGCAAGTAAAGATTTTGGGTTGATAGCAATAATAGCGGGCCCACTCATCTTTAATTGCATACCTAGTACACGGGAAAAAATGGTTAATGCCAGTTTACTTTGTGCATACGCTTCACCATCGCTTAATACCTCTTTACCTGCCATTGCGTTTAAATTTACCGTTGATTGTGCCGCTGAAGAAAGGTTCAGCACACGACTTTGTTTATTCATAATCGGTAATAAAGCGTTTGTAAGTATGTAAGGCGCAATCGTATTAACCGCGAAACGAATATCTAAATTATCACTGCTACGATGATTATCTGCACTATAAACACCAGCATTATTAATTAAAACATCAATGTGTTGGTGTTTATGTTTCAGCATGTCGGCTAATGCATTGACCTCCTTAATAGAGGAAAGGTCTGCAATATAGCTCTCAGTCTGTACACTATTAGAAAGCAGGGCAAGATTACGCTCTACCTCGGCTAGCTTGTTGCTATTACGGCCGTGTAAAAGTACATGGTGACCCTGTTTAACCAGCATTTTAGCGGTTTCAAAACCAATGCCATCGGTTGCGCCCGTGATTAAAATTGTTTTTTGCATATTTAACTCCAGAAGTAACCAAACTATTAATAGTCAATGCTCATAGATACGAAGTGCTAGATGATGTTTACAACACGTTCAAGTGGTAAACGAGATTTAGGTAATGCTAAGTTATAATCCTCTTCGTTGTGATGATAACCAATTGCAAGTGCAACATCACAAACAAAACCATCTAATTCCTCTGCAAAAATATCACCAATTAACTCGCTATCGATGCCTTCCATTGTTGTTGAATCGATGCCTAGACGCGCTAAAGTATGCAATGTATTTCCTAATGCTAAATAGGTTTGTGATTTTGTCCAGCTAGCATTATTGCCTGTTTCATCAGTATTTAGGTCTACAAATGCAAATGCACCAAATGCTTGCTCTCGGTTTTCTGCTTGTGTGCGCTTATTAATAATATCTTGATCAATAACATGTCCGTAATCTTTACGTTTGTAAGCTGGATTATGAGCAAAGAGAATCGTATGCGATGCGTCTTTAATATGGTGTTGGTTAAATTGAAACTTATTTGCAAAGCTATCAAACATACGCTGTTTTGCTTGCTCGCTCTCGATAACAATAAACTTCCAAGGTTGCGAGTTAATTGATGATGCAGAAAGGTTCATCGCCTGATAAATCACATCAAGGTCTTGTTTTGATATGCGTTTAGAAGCGTCATATTTTTTAGTTGTGTAGCGTTTTTGTAAATCAGCAATAATAGGGTGAGTCATTTTTTTCTCCAATTTGAATAAGCTAATGTTGTTGAATGAATCATAGTGGGTTTTATTATTTACTTGAACAGTGTAATGTTTGAAACATTATCAAATTATTTTTGAGAATTATGTTATTAGAAGATCTGCAAGTTGTTTCTAAAGTCGCGGAGTATCGCAGTATTACAGCCGCCGCAACGCATTTAGATATGCATACTGCGACTGCAAGTGCAGCTGTAAAGCGTGTTGAAGCTTCGTTAGGTATAGAGTTATTTATCCGTACCACGCGCCACTTGCGTTTGTCGAGTGCAGGAGAACGCTATATTCCGCAGTGTGAACAAGCATTATTAATGCTCAAGCATGCGAAGCAAAATATTAAGAATGAGCTAGATATTGTTGATGGTGATTTGCGTATTGCTGTCTCTTCGGATTTAGGTCGAAACTTAGCTGTGCCTTGGTTAGATGAATTTATGTCAAAGCATCCGAAACTTAAGCTACGTGTGAGTATCAGTGATAGTAATATTGATTTTTATCGAGATTCGGTCGATATGGCACTACGTTATGGTTCACCGACTGATACTAATCTTTACGGTT
Organism: Psychromonas sp. psych-6C06; assembly: GCF_002835465.1. Lineage (NCBI taxonomy): Bacteria > Pseudomonadati > Pseudomonadota > Gammaproteobacteria > Alteromonadales > Psychromonadaceae > Psychromonas > Psychromonas sp. psych-6C06. The sequence continues at coordinate 357,146 of NZ_PIZM01000006.1, forward strand.
TTAAAATTTGTGATGTGCCGGGGGTCTTATGTGCTTCGCCGGAGTATTTGAAAAAACAAGGAATGCCAGATCATCCTGATCAGTTAAACCAATATAACGGCCTGTTTTATCAGATGCATGACATTGTTTATGATCTTTGGGAGTTCCAACAAAAAGGGCAAACCTTTAAAGTGAAAATGGGGAGTAATCGTATCGCTAATGATGCTGAGTTGGTAAGACGCTGGTGTGTCGCAGGGCACGGACTAGCGGTTAAATCTAGCCTAGATATGGCTGCTGATCTGTTGTCAGGGAAGCTACTGAATGTGATGCCGGATTATCATCCTCGTAGCACTGAGCTTTGGTTAGTTTGCCCAAGCCGTCAATCGATAACGCCTGCCGTACGTTTGTTGCGTGATGCATTTCGAGATAAATGTGCACACATTCTAAAACAATTAACCGAACGAGAAATTATACCAAACAAAGTAAATAGCTGAGCAATTTTACTGCTTAAAATAACTTACTATGTTGAGTTTTTGCCTGAATTAAGTCACTTTTCCAGCGCAAAAATTTACATCACATAGTTAATTAGACTGGTATTACTTATTTACAGCTGAGGTAAATTAATGTTTTAGTATAAATTAAAGAATCACACTTCTTAATTGGTTTAAAGCGGGTACTGAAAAACCACGGTCATAAAAATAGAGTATTTCTCCTGCTTGGTTGATGAGAATGACTCTAGCGTTGTTGGCATTTTCATTACCCGTAAATGCTTGCATCGTTTCACCATCTTCATAGAGTGTGATAACACCTTTCCATAGCTCTTTGGGGATCCCTGCTCGCATGCCATCATTGATCTTAGTTTTAAACATGCGTGGCAACATCCCTTGTATAGCCGGAATCTCGTAAGCATCAACTCTAGTCTCTGTCATATCTAAAGCGATTAACCACCTATCGATATCAAACTGAGTATCTTGTTTATACCCAACGAGTAACAGTGTTTGCTCTGCAGTAAACATATCTGGAATGCTAACATCTTGCTGTTCAAGTGTTTGTCCGAGCATACGAGGCACTGTTTGACCATCAACATCATTGTTTTTATAGGTGCTACTACAAGCGGTTATCAGCAGGCTGAACAAAAGTACGGTAAGTAATTTCATGGCAAACTCTCTTATTTTTCAGTAAAAAAACATTTCTATTTTCACTGTTTAATACGCAATTAAATTCGCTATAGATCATGCTTACTGTTGATTATTACTAATTCACGGAATTAGCAGCTTCAATTAATAAGGTCATCATTAAAGGGGAAGCGCCGATATGTGTGGCAAGTTTAATTTCAGTGTCTGGGAATTGCTTTTTTGCTTGATTAATCGCATGAGGGATATCACTGGTCACATGTGTACCAGAATTAAGGAAATAAGGTAATAAGGTAATCGAAGTAGCGCCTTGGTTAACACATTGCTCAATACTTTCACTTATTGAAGGAGTCGATAGCTCTAAAAAACCTGCTTGAAAAATACGGTACTGAGCACCACAGTTATTTTTTAGCTTGTCAGCGATTGCAACCACCTCATCATTTGATTGTTGACGACGGCTTCCGTGTGCAATTAACAGTAATGCTTTCATTATTTTTTCCATGTTTAAAATAACCTCAATGTTGGAGAAAATGGCATATAGCCCCAGATCAGAGGTTAAATATTAATTTATTTTATTGGGATTATACCCATCCTAATCGCCATTGCTGGCTATCTTTTAAATCTCGCCAGTTTATGGCGTATTCATTGTTATTAATCACTGCTTCAATAAGGCACTCAATCACCACCTGTTGCTCATCAAAAGTAACACTAGTGATCACAAAGTGCTTTTCTTTATTAGTTACTGTGGTTTTAGTCCATTTACTATGTAATAGCGCTTTAGGGCTGACTCTATTCATCCGTTGCTCACCAAGTGTGTTTTTTTTATTACTACGAATGTTGTTGAGATCTGGATCACTCTAAGGTTGAAGATTTTTATCGGTTATATCTTTGTCCTTTTGATAATCTTGCTCTACTAGAGGCTCATCATTTTCAGCACACATATATGCACGACTTGAACAAAATGGAGTTAAAGGTAATGCGGGGGTCAGCGGTGGCTCTTCTTTGTTGATCTCACAATCTTTTGTGTGATGCATTTTTTTAAGAATACGCTGCGCCCACGCCCATGCGATAATACCAAACAGAACAGAGCCTAGCGCTTGCCCCGCGACGACGCCAATGGCACCAAACCACTGCGCACCAAAATAGACGAGTGGAATAGTACCAATGGTCGCTTTACCGATATTCATGGCTGTCGATGTTGTTGGGTAACCAAGGTTGTTAAAAGCTGCGTTGGAAATAAATAAAATGCCGTTAAAAATAAAGGTAATGCATAACCATGTACAATAAAATTGTAGTAGTTCGGCGGCATCACCCTGAAGACCAAAAATTTGCATAATATGTGCTTGAAGCAGGTAGATAATTACCGCCATTATTGCTACATAACAGCTGGTGAACTGTAGCGCTCGTGTCATGGTGTGGTTGACTCTATCATGCAAATTGGCACCATAATTTTGTCCTATAATCGGGCCAACAGCGCCAGACATAGCAAAGATCATGGCGAAAGCGACCGGTATTAATCTTCCAACGACTGCCCAACCTGCTACATAACCATCTCCAAAGCTGGCGATCATCATTGTCACATAAGCATTTCCTAAGGGCGTTGCTACATTGGTCGTCATTGCCGGGATAGCGACATTAAAAATCTCTTTTTGATCATCAATCCAAGCGCGGTAATTAAAGCGTCCGAGTAGCTGGTGGATATGAACAACGCCATAAATCGCTACCCAAGCTACGGCGAATCTAGCTAGCACAGATGCGACAGCTGCTCCGTGTAATCCCCAGTCAAAGACAAAAATAAACAGTGGGTCTAGCATTGCATTAGTGGCTCCCCCTGCTAATGTTGAATACATGGCACGTTTAGCATCACCTACTGACCTTAAGGCGGCCCCTGCACCCATCGCAACAGCTAAAATGGGTAAGGAGGGTAATAAAATTCGTAGATACTCAACGGCAAATTGGTGTGTGCTACCTTTTGCTCCCAGCATGGAAATCATCTCTGGTGTAAAAATCCAAGCGAGTGCTGCGACAAAAGCGCTCACTATAAAGCCACTGACCAGAATGTTGATCACTAATCGACGTGCTTTTTCACGGTTTTGTTGGCCAATCGCTCTTGATACCAATGCGCTCATCGCAATAGATAAACCAATTGATATTGATGTGGTGAAAAAGGCTATCGTGCCAGCATAACCGACCGCAGCTGCTAATTCTGTTTCACCTAACAAGCTGATAAAAAATAGATCTGCGAGATCGACTAGAAACAAAGCCGTTAAACCAATTGCATTAGTTGAAGACATAACCACGATATGGTTAAAAATATTGCCTGTCACAAATTTAGCTTTTTTACTATTTGGCATGAATGTTATCCAGATTAGTGAGGAGGATGTTGAGGCAACATAATGTGATGCGTAAGAAGTATGGAATAAGTTCTTTTTTATAACAACATATACATTTAAACTGTTTTTTTGATTTTTAATGAAGGTTTCTATTTTGCATACACTTTCTCAATTAAATGCTGGTGAATTAACCGGTGTTTCTCGCCTTTCTCTTTCGGAGGGATTACGTGAATTTCCTATGGCTATTTTGTCACTTGCAGACAGTTTAGAAGTTCTGGATTTGTCTAATAATCAATTGTCATCGTTACCTAATGAAATCGCACAGCTTCATAAGTTAAAAATTGTGTTTGCATCAAATAACCTTTTTACAGAATTACCCGCAGTGCTCGGGAAATGTAAAAACCTTGAAATGATCGGTTTTAAATCCAATCAAATTTGTGATGTCCCTGCGCAAGCATTACCCGAAAAACTGCGTTGGTTAATTTTAACAGATAATAAAATTGGCAATTTACCAGAGCGTTTAGGTGATTGTATACGACTACAAAAATTAGCGCTGGCGGGTAATGTATTAACGCACTTACCTGACTCTTTTGATCAGCTTGTTAATTTGGAATTGCTTCGTATTTCAGCGAACCAGTTAACGACATTCCCTGTTCAATTATTGTCACTACCTAAATTGGCCTGGTTTGCCTTTGCCGGCAATCCTTTCTGCAAAACTGATATTGCAATTAAATCTGTGCCCAGTATCGCTTCATCAAGTTATAGGCTAGGCAATATATTGGGGCAGGGCGCGTCGGGTATTATTTATCAAGCACATTGGAATACTGTAAAAAATGATTTTCCTGCGGATATTGCAGTGAAAGTCTTTAAAGGTGAGGTGACCAGTGATGGTTATCCGCAGGATGAGTTACAGGCTTGTTTAAAAGTGGGTAATCATCCTAATCTCGTACAATCTCTAGCACAGGTAGAAGCACCAGATAAACTCTCACTAATCATGGAGTTAATACCAGCACATTATACTAACCTTGGTCTGCCACCAACGTTACAAAGTTGTACTCGAGATACCTTTCCGAACGACTATCGTTTGAATATTCTGCAAATCGACAAAATGGTGAAGCAAATGCAAGCGGTCTTTGAACATTTGCATGATAACTTAGTGTGTCATGGCGATCTTTATGCACACAATACCTTAGTGGATCAGCAGGCAAATATTATCTTTGGTGATTTTGGCGCTGCGTCGATGTACCAAATGCTCAGTGAGAGCCATCAACAGAAAATAAGAGAGATTGAGCATCGTGCATTGATACACTTTGTGGATGATCTTTTATCTGTTTGCCGTGAAGAAGATCGCGGGACAGTACAATATCAGAGGCTTAAAAGGAAAATAATAGCAATCGAATTAAGTCTGTGATCTAAATTTTGCGCAGAAAAAGAGACTTAACTTAAAGCTAATACCATTGCGCATAATATTGTGATCAGAACTTGTTAAGGAAAAATGATAGAGAGCAAGGCGCATGATTGAGTAATAGGTAGCTATTGCCATTGAATGCAATGCAGTTATCAACCCTTTTAACCCACAAGGTAGATCAGATGGTGATGCGGATTGCTATAAATCTGACCGAAATAGTTACTCCTATTACGAAAGTTTCAACGAAGAGGTAAGTTACTTTAGCCAGTAAAATAGATCCGCTATTTGTTCGTTTGGTATAAGTCGTTCTTTACAGAAATAAAGAGACTACCCTAATATGAAAAAGCCCTACCATGAACTGATAGGGCTTTTTATCTTTAATAAATAATAGGTCTACTTACTTTTAATGCAGATAACCAACCGTGGCTCCAATACTGCAGGCTTTTCTGAAAATTATTTTTACCAAACGGAGCGTAAATAGCAAAGGTCAACACAACCTAAGGTTAGTTGTTTAGTGCTTTTGCATGATTAGCAATGGTATCAGCCATCTCTGTTACTTCTTTAAGTACTGTTACAGAGCCTTCAACGACCTCTTTTACGAGATCTAAGTTTTCATTGATATTGGCGGCTACCGTAGTTTGTTCTTCGGCTGCAGATGCAATTTGGTAACTCATATCTGAAATGTGGTGAACTTTCTCTACAATACCTGCCAACTTACCACCAGCTTGCGTTACTTGATCAACACCAACATCAGCTTCTTTTACACTTTTTACCATTAAGTTAACCGCTTCTTGAGCACTTTTTTGTAATTGTTCAATCATTCCTTGAATTTCAACGGTTGCGTCTTGCGTTCGCTTCGCAAGGTTACGTACTTCATCTGCCACCACTGCAAAACCTCTACCTGCTTCACCAGCACGCGCCGCTTCAATTGCCGCATTTAATGCTAAGAGATTAGTCTGCTCGGAAATACTGCGAATCGTATCAACGACACTGCCAATACCTTCAACTTTGACCTCGACACTGTTAACTGCATCAGAAGATGCACCAATGTTACTGGATAAAGAGTTAATAGACGCGATCGTTGCATCGACAAATTGACTACCTTCTTGAGCAACGTCAGATGCTTCAGTCGTTGATGAAGAAGCACTATTAGCATTGTTGGCGACCTCTTTAACAGTGGCAGTCATCTCATTCATTGCTGTTGCAAGTTGTTCGATTTGTTCAAACTCCTCCGCCATGGAGTCATTAATGATCTCCATACAGACACCAAGATGTTCTGTCACTTCGCTTAATCCTGCGATCTCTTTTTGATGGGCTTCTCTTTGGCGTTCATGTTCGGTGATACTTGGTGCTAATAAATGTAAAATTTCACCGCTTTCATTTTTAGGTTGAGTTTGAATGAATTCACCGAGCTTATTTGATGCGAGTGCGTTAATGACATCCTGCTTATTACTTTGCTGTTGTTTTTTTTGTAACAAGACGATTAGGTAAAGAATGGCTGCAAAGCAAGCTAAAAAAATAATATCCAGCATTAGATTGTTGCTACTGATAATGTGCTTAATAGCCAGTAATAGAGCACTAATTGCGATTAAAATGGTTGCCTTAGCATTGAGTGATAAGGCGAAGGCTTTTTGCGCTGTATTGGATAGTTTAGATTGAGACATGTGGATACCTGCATAATTAATTAAGTTCTTAATCACAGAGGAATACACTTTTACCTCATCGATTAAGCAGAAACTAGCTAATAGATAAGTCTAGAACGGTTGACCAGAAAAAGTAGCGATCTTTACAATAAAAAACAGAACTGTGAGGAGTGACCTATCTGATTGTTTTTTATCATAGAAAATCGCTTATATTGTTACTTTTCCTCTTGCCAATATACTGGTTTTAACAGAGCCTGTTGTTTTGATTGTTGCAGAGCATGTAATAATGAGTTTTGTTTGCGTTGTATCCATTTTAGATATTCATATTGCAAAGCATTATCGGGTTCATCATGCGCTATCTCATCAATAAGGTTCAGCATGGAAAACTCATTTAATCCCTGTTTGATATCTAGCCAAGGCGAACGGAATAAGTTGCTCTGTTGTCTTGAAAAAACATTACCTACGCTCAGTCCTGTTAATAGCGCACTTTCTAATAAACCTTGGTAAGCAAGAAACTGCTGCACAGAGAGTTCATCACTATTATTAAGGGCCTTTGCTATTTCATTCCAAGTGTTATCTAAGGTGCGTCGTGCGAAGGGGATGATGTTATTGGATTTGTCGCCTGAAAAAGTGCTTTTTTCTAACTGAATCGACCACTCTGTAAATGACAGGATGAACTGGCAATACCTTGATGATGTCAGTAAGCTGATAATAGGTTCAATTTCTGGTAGTGCGCGTTGCTGAGTGTTTATCTGTCGAATCAAGTTTTTTGATTTTGGTAGTTTACGCAAATAATAAGCTTTATTTTCTAATAAACGAGACTGAATAAAATATTCATCTAACCAAGAAAATGAACGTGCAAGCCAATGCAGGTCTTCAATCCACGGAGTTTGCGTCAGCCCATCTATTTCATTCTTAAATAATACAATGTTCTGATGTAAAAACTTAACCCCATTTAATAACTCACAAAGCGCTTCTAATTGATGCCCTTCTATAAAGCAATTTTCGTGGTATTGAATCTGTTTAAGTCCGTGCTGTAGGTTTGCTAATAATGCTTGTGTAACGGACAAGCTTTCGCTAATTGGCGAGTGTTCAAGGGGTTTAATATCGAATGTTGCATTATCGGCTAGCATGTAACCACGTTGCGCTTTACTCACATTACCTAAACGAACACTGGGTAGGTGTGCGATTTGCTCGCCGAGTATAAATAATTGCTTTTCATCACCCTTTACGAGTTCAAGTTCAATTTCACAGAGTGCGACTTTACCCTTATTGGTTTCAACAAAACCACTGTCGTAAGCGACTTCAATAAGAGTGTCATTAGCGATTTCAATTAACCAAGTCTGACGCTCAAAGTCGGTGCTAAAAATGGGGGTTAGTGCTTTTTGTAGTTCCTGAGTATCGCTATTTTCTGGCCATATTTTTGTTGGGAAACGAGTCAACTCTGGGCGTAGACCTTCAATTGGTTCGTTATATTCTGGGCGCTGATGTAACCCACCAATCACTCGTCCTGCTGTTTTAATGGTTTGTACTGCTTTGCCATCACAGCTACGAACACGTAACCCCATATCAAATTGGCGAAGGCGTCGATCTGCAGTATCAAAGTAAACATTATGTAAAAATTGTGTTTTGTTAGAAATGCAGTGAAATTTGTTAAGTGTGCTGTACAAAGTGTCTGCAAATGCAGCATTAAAAATGAATTTTAATTCTATTTCTACTTCCATAATTTCTTTGATAAACCTATCTACTCAGGGAATTTAAATGTCGAATTCGTGATAATTTTGTGAATTATACTAAATTCAGGTTCAATTGTGTTGAAAAGAAAGCTAACATGCGCCGCATATTTGTTGTTCAGTTTGATCACTTAAATAAAATAATAGGGTATGTTATGCCAGTTAATTCAATATTTGGAGTATTTGCAAAATCTCCAATTAAACCGATTCAGATGCATATTGATAAAGCTGCTGCTTGCAGTGAATTATTAGTTTCATTTTTTCATGCTAGTGCGAAACCTGACTGGGTTGAAGCTGAAAAAATTCGTAAAGAAATATCCACACTTGAAAAACAAGCTGATGAACTGAAGCGAGAATTACGCTTAACGTTACCTCGTGGCTTGTTTATGCCTATCGATCGTTCTGATTTGATTGAGCTTGTAAACCGTCAAGATAAAATTGCTAATACGACTAAAGATATCGCAGGACGTATCTATGGTCGCCAATTACAAATTCCAAATGAAATCTTTACTGACTTTATGACTTATGTTGAACGTTGTGTTGATGCGGTTAAACAAGCACGTAAAGCAATTAATGAGTTAGATGAATTGCTCGAAACAGGCTTTAAAGGCCGTGAAGTTGATATCGTGACCGAGATGATTGGTGAATTAGAAAGTATTGAAGATGATACTGATACATTACAAATCCGTTTACGTCGTCATCTACTTTCTGTTGAGGAGCACTACAACCCTGTTGATGTCATGTTCCTTTATCAAATTCTTGAGTGGGTTGGCCAATTGGCAGATCATTCAGAGCTAATTGGTACGCAGCTTGAACTTATTCTTGCTCGTTCATAATATTCACTAGGAGTTAAACATGGATATTTTAGCAGTACACGGCGAAACTTTAGTTATTTTTGCTGCTGTTGTAGGCTTTTTGATGGCTTGGGGTATTGGTGCAAATGATGTTGCCAATGCAATGGGGACATCAGTTGGGTCAAAAGCACTTACTATTAAACAAGCAATCATCATTGCGATGATCTTTGAGTTTGCTGGTGCATACTTAGCGGGTGGAGAAGTAACTTCAACGATTCGTAAAGGTATCATTGATGCAACTTATTATGTTGACCAACCTGAGTTGCTGGTCTTTGGTATGACCGCCGCTTTACTTGCCGCTGGTACATGGTTAATTATCGCATCGTATTATGGCTGGCCAGTTTCTACTACTCACTCTATCGTTGGTGCTATTGTAGGATTCTCTGCCGTTGGTGTTGGCATGGACAGTGTGACATGGTCAAAAGTAGTTGGCATTATTGGTAGCTGGGTTATCACGCCACTTATATCGGGCATAATCGCATACTTTATATTTATGAGTTCGCAAAAGTTGATATTTAACACTAAAGATCCTATCGATAATGCGAAGCGATATGTTCCTATCTATATGTTTTTAGCTGGTTTTGTAATGTCATTAGTGACCATTATTAAAGGCTTAAAACATGTCGGACTACACTTTGAAACAAGTAATGCATTTATCCTTGCTATTGTGACAGGTGTGATTGTTGCGATTATCGGTAAAGTATTTATTAATCGTATCAAGATTGATCCGAAAGCTGATAAAAAGATGCACTTTGCGAATGTGGAAAAAATATTTGCGGTATTGATGATTGTTACTGCATGTGCAATGGCCTTCGCCCATGGTTCAAACGACGTAGCTAATGCGATTGGTCCACTAGCTGCTGTTGTGAGTATCGTTGGTCATAACGGTGAAATCGTTCCTAAATCGGAACTTGCTTGGTGGATTTTACCACTAGGTGGTGTAGGTATTATCTTAGGTCTCGCTATTTTCGGTAAACGTGTAATGGCAACTATCGGTACTGGTATTACTCATTTAACGCCAAGCCGCGGTTTTGCTGCTGAGCTAGCTGCCGCTTCAACGGTCGTTATTGCATCAGGTACTGGTTTACCTATTTCTACCACTCAAACCCTCGTGGGCGCGGTCTTAGGTGTAGGTATGGCCAGAGGTATCGCAGCATTAAACTTAGGCGTTGTTCGTAATATCGTTATCTCATGGGTAGTAACACTGCCAGTTGGTGCTGGTTTATCTATCGTATTCTTCTACGGATTAAAAAATATGTTTAGCTAATTAGTCCGCTAAGCAGTAATGTGAAAGAGAGCTTCGGCTCTCTTTTTTGTTAATCGCACTTTTACTTAAATGTAATTGCTTTAAAATAACCGCAGTCTTTATTCTTGGTAACAGGTGAACCCTTTGAAAAAATTTAAAATGCTTTTTGCAACACTACTGGCAACGGTCTCGATGAATACTTTCGCTGAGGTGCGTTATATCAGTGATGACGTTTTTATCTATCTACACTCAGGACCAAGCTTAGAATATCGCATTATTGGTACATTAAAAGTTGGCACACAGGTAGATACTTTAAAGTACGATGAGAAAACCAAGTTCATGCAGGTAAAGTCTGAAACCGGCCGTGTGGGGTGGATGAAGTCTTCTGAATTACAAGCAACACTGCCAGCTAAAAGCTTACTACCTACTGTGCAGGAAAAGTTAGTCGCAGCTGAAGAAAAATTAGCTAACATTGCGGCTGAAAATGCTGCTAGCCTTGCTGATAAAGAGCAACTGTTTCAAGAGCAAATTATACAGGTTGATAATTTAGAGCAGGAAAAGGCATCATTACAGCAACAAATTTTAGATCTTAAAGCGCGTAATTTAGAGTTGGACTTATTGCAAGAAACGAAAGAGTCACGCATTCAAATGGAATGGTTGCTTAATGGTGGTGGGGTGTTATTTTTTGGATTGTTAATTGGCTTATTAATTCCTTTTCTACCACGCCGTAAAAAACGTACTAATAACTGGTAATTGAAAAGAAGCTGACAGCTGATAGTTTTCAGCTGTCAGCGAGTAATAGCTAAAGAGTCCTTCTTGCTTGTTAAAGCTTGCTCTTCCTACTAAGCACCACAGCGCTTTCTCTATTCTATTATTATAGCTTATAGCTTATAGCTTATAGCTTCTAGCTTCTAGCTTCTAGCTTCTAGCTTCTAGCTTATGGCTTCTAGCTGACAGCTAATAACTGACAGCTAATAACTGACAGCTGATAGCTAATAACCTCTAATACCCTTTCCAGTCCGTTAACGACTCTACACTAAAGCTTTGTCTTTCTAAGCGGAAAATACTTCGCTGAGGCTGTATTTCAATGAGTTCTAACTGTCCTGTACTATCAAACTCACCTTCTGTAAGCTTTTCACCGTTGATGCGAATCCACCTATCAGCAACCACTGATGAGTACATATGCGAGTCGTAACGGATAAGTGGTACTTTATTTTGAAAGTCACTGCTCATGTCTCGAATATCGCTGCCATCATTCATCCCTTCTTCGGGAGTGAAGTCATCTTTTATTTCACTATTTTCTTCAATTTCGCTTAACAGAAGTGCTAATTCAAAGCGTTTTTTGAGATCGTTTGGCGTATCTTCATAATCTACTTCAGTTGATGTGTTTTCTTCATTAAGTGAGATAACTTGTTGTGAATTGTCTTCCTCTTCAATCACTTCCTCTTCCTGAACAGATACGGTTTTAGGTGCTTGAACTGTTATTTCTGCCTTAGGTGCTTGCGTTGGAAGTGGTTTAGTATCAAATGTTACTTGCACCATGTGGTTCTTTTGAGGTTGCTGTGTGACGATGTTATTCATTGCCGGTGCCACTTTAGCTGGTGGGTTAAGCAATAAATATATCAGCGCGCTTAATAATACGATGATCACGAGTAATGCCGCAGAAATAATCACTTTCCATTGCATGAATATATTCACTTTAGGGGCGACCGGTGGGGGAGTCCCTGTCTGGTCAAAATTACTTTTTTGTAATGCTTGTAAAATAGTCGACATTAGTTTGCTTCCTGCAATAATCGAGGTGAATCGGGCGAAGCGATCTGCATTAGTGGCATCAATGTACGTGGTCCTACAATACCATCGTCCATAAGTCCTTGCTCACGTTGAAATGCACTCACCTGCTCTAGTAAACGTAGGTCAAAGCGAGTTTTATTTTCGCTAGACCATCCCTGTTCTTTGTTAAGTTGATTGGCTAACCAAGTCACTTTTTCGCCCTCTTGCCCAAACTTAATGGCCCCATTTAATGGGAAGGGAGCTTTCCATATTAACGTGCTTTCGCCTGTCCAATATTGTTGAAACCACGCTTCTGTGACATAGATGAGGTTACCATTTATAAGTAGTTGATAGTTGTCTGCGATCTTGTAAATGACCGCGTACACTTCATCTTTATTGTTATTAGCTAAGCGGATTACACTTGGATAATTTAACTGTTTAAGTTGCTCTAGGTTAACTTTACGTTCATAACAATTCATTAATGCACTGTTATTTTGTTGGCAACTGATAGCGTTGCTATTTACCTGATATCCCCATACGGAATATAAACTTGTTAACGCATTTTGATAGTTGCTGTTACTCAGGTCTAGCTGTGGGTAGGCATTAAACCACTCGCTACCTAAGGCAACATGCTCTTGCTCATCAAACGATAAGCTTTTTTTCAGAGTGACTAAAGCGTCATCGGGGATTAAGCGCTGTATAATTTGTGGTGCTTGCCAGAGAGTCAATGCAATTAATGCGACTAATGCAGGAATTCGCCATTTGGTCAGCAAGGATTTTGACTTCGTCTTATGGTGTTCAAAATGCACTTCTCGGCTAGCTTGCTTGACCATTTTTAGAGTAACAATATGGCTATCTTCGGTATAAGCTGCCAATAAGCTGCGATCACAAAGAATATTCGTTAAACGTGGAGTGCCTTTACACTTCCTAAAGATCTCTTGTAGCGCGGATTTATCAAAAATAGCATGCATTGACCCGGCAATATTAAGTCGATGCTGAATATACAGATTGCTTTCTTGCTGTGTTAAAGAGAGAAGGTGGTAACGTGCTGTTATTCGCTGTGCTAATTGGCGAAATTCAGCCTGCTTTAGCTTCTCCTGTAACTCTGTTTGACCAATTAAAATAACCTGTAATGGTTTTTTATCGTTAGTTTCGATGTTAGTAAGCAAGCGAAGTTGTTCAAGCGCTGCAAAACTAAGGTGTTGTGCTTCATCGATAATGACAATGGTATGGCGATTTTGTAAACAGTTTGCAATCATCCATGTGGTCAGTTCATTGAAAAGAGAGCGTAGATTGTTTTTCTGATATTGAATATTAAAGCTATCGCAAATCGTCGACAGTAATTCAATCTCACTTAAAGCTGGATTAAGAATAAAAGCAATATCGCTATCATCGCTCATATGTTCGACCAAAGAGCGACAAATAGTGGTTTTTCCCGTCCCCACTTCACCTGTTAGTAGTGCAAAACCGCCATGACCTTTTAAGCCTTCTTTGAGATGGTCAATCGCCTCTTTATGACGTTCACTCAAAAAAAGAAAGTTAGGATCCGGTGAAATGGAAAAAGGTTTTATTTTTAATGAAAAAAATTCTTGGTACATAAATAACCTAAAGAAATAAAAGTATCGTCCGTGATGCGGGTATTTTAACTGATTGTGAGACAAACAGGAAAAAACAAAGTTGCAATTTGCTATGTCAGAAATACTTTTATTCTATATCGCGGTGTATCGTTTTGTAATCTTTAATCCAAGGGTCTATTTTAGGGAACTGATTTTGAAACTCTTTACTCGCAAGCTTGGCCATTTTATAGGTATGAAAAGTGCCTAATAAAATAATATATTTGGACTTTTTAGATGTAACACCATGGTAGAGATATGTCTTTCCTTTTAATCTTGGATACTCGTCGAAAAAACGCTCCACAGAGCTTTCATTTGGTAATGCGGCTAGTTGCAAACTATAACTACTGCTTGGCATGGCTAATAAAGTACCTACGGCGGTAAGCGTTGTAACCGACGGTGGATTGCCCGAGGCATCTACTTGTTCGCTGACCGCTGGGCTTGGCTGTGTATTGGCATTATTTATTATTTTTAACCACTCTTTTTGCATTGCCTGTTCTTCAGAGTCTTTAAAGTAATTAGCAATTGCAGGCGCCTGCGAATTGATAATAAACACTGTTAAGATTACCGAAACAATTGCCACGCTATGGGGTATGTAGGGCGCAAAAGGGTGCGGGTGTTTAGGAAGTTCAGCTTCGCTAATCGCTTGCTTAGCAATAGGTGCGCTAATGCTAATAGATGATTGTGTATAAGCACTTAACAAACAACGATCGCATATCTGGTTAATAAGCTTTGGAATACCACGACTGGCTTTATAAATGACGGGTATAGATTGCGGATCAAATATTGGTCCTTTGGCGCCAGAACGATTAAGGCGATGGTGAATATAAAAGCTAGTTTCTTGTTTGTTTAAGCCTCGCAAATGATAGCGGGCAGTTATACGCTGCGATAGTTGGCGTAACTCTTTTGTTAACAGCTTCTTTTGTAGGTCAGTTTGACCGACAAGAATAATTTGCAGTGGCTTTTGGTTATCAGACTCGATATTGGTTAATAGGCGTAATTGCTCTAAAACATTAAACGAAAGGTGCTGTGCTTCATCAATTAATACAATTGCATGGCGTCCATGTTGGTGATTCTCTAACATCCATGAAGCTAGGGCATCAAACATTACTTTAAGAGAGATGTTATCGCGATCGTAACTGATAGAGAATTGGTTACAAATTTCAACAAGCAAAGCAATTTCAGACACCGCTGGATTAGTAATGGAAGCAACATCTGTATCGGCTGGCATATCTTGTAATAGAAAGCGACAAACACTGGTTTTTCCCGTGCCGACTTCTCCTGTTAAAACAACAAACCCGCCATTACCTTGTAGTCCGTACGTAAGGTGGGCAAGGGCCTCTTTATGTTGTTCGGTAAAAAACAAAAAATCAGGCTCAGGCGCAATTGAAAATGGCTGCTGATTTAATGAAAAAAATTCCTGGTACATGTTAAACCCAAAATGAGAGTGAGAACCTAATAAATATTTTAATTAGCCATGCGACTTCAGGCGCAAAGTCTGCTGGTAAATAGTCCGAGATGCCTGCTTTATCGCTTGCACTACGTTGTGTTATTGGAAAACTGGATCACAATAAAAAGAGTTCTATTTTTAATTTAATCCAAGATTTCGCAAGTTACGGTTGATATCTTCGGTCAGTACCGGCATCCGAGCTAGTGCCTGACAAAGCATCTTGAGGTAACATGGGTATAATAACTAAAATAGCAAGCGAAGGGGAAAACAATGCGTAAATTTTTGGTCGGGGGCGCAGTTCGCGATAAATTATTACAGCTTAGCGTTAAAGATTGCGACTACATGGTGGTGGGATCAACGCCAGAGGAACTGTTATCACTTGGTTATCAGCAGGTAGGAAAAGATTTCCCTGTTTTTTTACACCCACAAACCGGTGACGAGTATGCGCTCGCTCGTACAGAGCGAAAAGCGGGCAGTGGTTACAATGGCTTTAGCTGCTACAGTGGCCAAGATGTTACCCTTGAAGAGGATTTAATTCGACGCGATTTAACCATTAATGCCATTGCTGAAGATGAGCATGGCGAACGCTTTGACCCTTATCATGGTCAGCAAGATATTAAAGATAAAATACTACGACATGTTTCACCTGCTTTTAGCGAAGACCCCTTACGAGTATTGCGTGTCGCACGTTTTGCAGCGCGTTTTCACTCACTTGGTTTTAGCATTGCATCAGAAACAATGCATTTGATGCAACAGTTGAGTGAAAGTGGTGAATTAAGTTATTTAACCCCAGAGCGCGTATGGACTGAAACGGAAAAAGCATTAGCGACAGGGGCACCACAGATCTATTTCCAAGTATTGCGTGATTGTGGTGCACTAGAACACCTCTTTCCTGAAATTGATAATCTATTTGGTGTTCCGGGACCTAAACGATGGCACCCAGAAATAGATACCGGCATTCACACTTTGATGGTTGTTGAGCAATCGGTTTTGTTATCGGATGATATTGCATTTCGATTTGCTTGTTTAGTGCATGACTTAGGCAAGGCGTTAACACCGAAAGATAAATGGCCAAGTCATAAAGGGCATGGTTTTTTAGGCCTCGCTGTCATTAAACGGTTATGTAAACGCCTTAAGGTACCCAATGACTGTCGCGATTTAGCGTTAATGGTCAGTGAGCATCATACTTTGATTCACAGTGCATTTGAGCTCAAGCCGAGCACCCTGTTAAAGCTGATGAATAGCTGTGATGCATGGCGAAAACCAGAACGTTTTTTGCAGATGTTGCAGTGTTGCATTGCAGACTCAAAAGGGCGAACAGGTTTTGAAAATAAGCCTTACCCAAGTGCCGATTATGTCTGGCAAGCATTTCAGGCAGCTTTAACTGTGGATGTGCAAGATATTATCAAACAAGGTATTCAAGGGGCTGAAATCAAAGAAGCATTACTTGATGCCCGGATTAAAGCGGTTGCTATTTACAAAGAAAATATCCAACAATAGAGGCTAAGATGAGTCAATCATTAGCAACGATTAGTCTTGCAAACTTAGCCTTTGCCTTTATTCCGGTTGTGGTGGTTATTGTTATTATGTGTAAGTGGTCGTTAGATATAAAACGGCCCTTACATGCCTTCGCGCGTATGCTTGCGCAGCTTTTATTGGTGGGGTATTTTTTAACTTATCTTTTTGAAAGTGATAGTGCCCCGATTGTTCTGGCAATGTTGCTAGTGATGATTCTTTTTTCTAGTTGGATTGCGCTCAGTAATATCACTGTTTCACGCTGGGCACTGTTAAAATCTGCGGTGCTAGCAACAAGCGTCGCAGGGGGATTTACATTGGTAATGGTGACGCAGGGCGTGCTCCAATTAACACCTTGGTATCACGCACAAACCGTGATCCCATTAGCGGGAATGATTTTTGCTAACTGTATGAATAGTATTAGTTTAAGTGGAGAGCGTTTCTTTGCCGAGCAAGCACGAGGTGAGGGGAACACAGAAGCGAAAAAAATTGCCTTTCAAGCTTCTATTATCCCTAATGTTAACGCGTTGTTTGCAGTAGGTATAGTGTCACTGCCTGGCATGATGACAGGGCAAATATTATCGGGTATCTCGCCGTTTATCGCAGCCAGATACCAAATAATGGTGATGTGCATGGTATTTGCTGCTGCAGGGATCGCGTCAGCAATTTTTCTTACATTACTGATATCAAAAGAATTAAAAAGGTGATCAGTATTACTTGTTAAAATTTATACTACCAGTGTTGTGAGTTTTATTGAGAACATCCTGTTCTTCACAACCTTGTGGTCAGCTAAAGCTGATTTTGTGAAGAGAGAATAACTAACTTCTGCGCCTCACACCTTGGTAGCTTAAATTTTTCCTGCTCAATACTAGATCACTTTCTAAGTGCCATTGCTATTAAAACAGCACATAAAATAGTACCGCAGCTAAAAGCAAACGGTAGATAACAAAGGGCAACATGCCGACTTTATTTAATAAAATAAGAAACACATGAATACATAAAATTGCACTAATAAAAGAAACACCTGCGCCAAGTAATAACCCCGTCCAATCAACATGTTCATCAGATAAAATAAACTTCAGCAGATCGTAGCCAGATGCCATTGATATAATTGGAATCGACATTAAAAATGAGAAACGCGCAGCTGCATTACGTGTTAGTCCAAGCATTAGGCCCGCAGTGATCGTTATTCCTGAGCGGGATGTGCCGGGAATAAGTGCTAAAACCTGTGCAAAACCAATGATCAACGCACCTTTAATGCCCGTTTGATATTCTGTTTTAAGCTGCTTTGCCTGTGAGTCTGCCCACCAAAGTAAAAGACCAAAAATAAGTGTGCTAAAGGCGATGACATAACCACTACGCAGATACATCTCGATCAGGTCTTTGCCGAAGTAACCAATGGCTGCCGCTGGAATAGTCGCCCAAATAATCCACCACGCAAGTTTACTATCTTGGGTTTGTTGCTTGGTTTTAACCGATGTTACCCATGCCTGTGACATATTAAACACTTCACGTCTAAAGTAGATTAATACGGCACCTAAGGTACCAATATTAAGCACCAGGTCAAAGGCTAAACCTTGATCCTGCCAACCGAGTAAGACGGAAGGTAAAATGAGATGTGCGGAACTGGATATAGGTAAAAATTCAGTTAAGCCCTGAATTAAAGCGAGTACAACAATTTCAAGTGTAGACATAATGTTTCTCTGGTTAATTTTTATTAAGTAATTTTTATTAAGTAATTTTTATTAAGTAATTTTAATTGGCTAATTATTAGCAGTTAATAAGGGTTTCAATGGACCATAGCTTTTGCTGGTCCTTAGGGAAGTCATGCCATAGCTGCCGGTATGTTTTCTGGGCTGTTGGGTGTTCGAGCTGTGGTGCGATATCTGCTAGAGGCTGTAACACAAAAGCATTACGCAAAATCTCTGCTCGGGGGATATCTAGCGAATTATCGATTAGCTGGTCATGCAATAGTAGGTCTAAATCCAATGTGCGCGGTGCAAATTTAATTGCTTTCTCTGGTCGCCCCTGCTGAAGCTCTATTTTTTTTAATGTGTTAATTATCTGTTTTGCAGTAAGCTGACTTTCAAAGCTCACCACCAAGTTATAAAAGTTACCGCCACTAAAACCGACCGCTTCACTTTCATAAACAGGTGAAATAGCTAGCTCGCCAAAGGTGGTTTGCAAAGCGATAATGCCTAATTGGATATTTTTAGTTCTATTGATGCTTGAGCCGATACCGACAAAGACCTGTGCCACTAGCGAATACCGCGTTCAATTTGTACGCCTAAGCTAGCTGCTTTAGGTAGTGCACCGGGTTTATGCAGTGTCAGTTTTATCCATGGCACAGAAAACTGTTCCATAATCAGCGCTGCGACACGTTCTGCCATCGTTTCAATTAATTCGAATTGATGCTTTTGGGCAAACTGGTTAACGACTTCTGAAACACTAAAATAGTTAAGTGCAAGATTGATATCATCGCTCGCGGCTGCTGGGCGATTATCAAAAGCCATCTCTAAATCAAAGTAGAGCTTTTGCTGTAATGATTTTTCCCACTCATAAACACCAATAGTGCTAATTACCTCTAACTGCTTAATAAAAACAATATCCATCTTTCAACCCTATCGAATACCACGTATTATCAAAGCGCAGTATTTTACCTGATTAAGAGGAAATAAGTACAAATGATTTACCTTACGACTCTTTTATTTATGTTGTGTGCATACCTTTTCGGCGGGCTAAATGGCGCCATTTTATTGTGTCGGATTAAAGGTTGGCCTGATCCTCGTACGCAAGGGTCTAAAAATCCAGGTACCACTAATATTTTACGCTTTCATCACGCACAGGCTGCCAGTGCAGTACTTATTTTTGATCTGTTAAAAGGCACTTTGCCTGTTTATATTGCTTATTTTCTTGGCTATAGCCCTTTTGTTATCGGTCTTATTGGTATTGCTGCCTGTCTAGGTCATATATTCCCTCCCTATTTTCAATTCAAAGGTGGTAAAGCGGTTGCTACAGGCTTAGGGACATTATTACCACTAGGCATGGATATGACGGGGTTATTAATGCTAACTTGGTTGTTTACGGTCGCGGTAAGTGGCTATGCTTCGTTGGCTGCTATCATTACCGCTATCGCTGCGCCTTTTTATGTTGCGCAGATAAAGCCTGAATATACTGTTTCTGTCATTATGCTTTCAATACTCATTGTTTTGCGTCATGGCAGTAATATTCGACGTTTAATAGCAGGCAAAGAGAAAAAAATAGTGAACTGGAAACAATAACCCTATAAAAATATTGGTAGTTGTAGGTTGCATGGGTATAATTAACAAAATTGTAACTATTTAGCAGCCCTAATACTTTTTACCTGCCATTTAGATAGTTATCTAGATTTGCTGAAGAAAAATAGAATAACCAGTTTCATTATGTTTAAGCTGACTGGTTACTAAAATAATTATTTTACTTATATTATAAATGGAGTTAACTGTGCAGCTTATTAAACGTATCACCCTACTTATTGGTTTAACCGCTAGCTTATTTTCTGCAACAGCGTTTGCTGAAGTGGATATCGCTGAGCGTATTGCACCAGTAGGCGATGTTTACCTAGATGGTGAAATTGCTACGGCAAGCACTAAAAGTGAATCAAATGAACCTGCAGGGCCTCGCTCTGGTGAAAAAGTTTACAACACTTTTTGTGTTGCTTGTCATGGAACTGGTGCCGCGGGCGCACCAATCAAAGGTAAAGCAAGTGACTGGACAGCACGTATTGCACAGGGTGAAGAAACATTGATAAAGCACGCTATCGAAGGCTTCAATGCAATGCCAGCTAAAGGTACTTGTATGGATTGTAGCGATGATGAAATTATTGCGACCGTTAAGTTCTTAACTCAAGGACTATAGTGAGTAAAACTCATCTATTTTCATTTTAAACCACCTTCGGGTGGTTTTTTTATACCTAATAGCAATCGAATTAAGTCTGTGACCTAAATGTTGCTTAGCAAAATAGATTAACTCAGGCTTAAATAGTTATTTCTTTTATACCAATTCCATTAAGTATGTGATCTAAATTTAACGCAGGGAAAATGGCTTAATTCAAGGCGTAAGTTGATGTAAATGGTTGTTCCCTTTGCGAAACTTACAACGTGGAAATAAGTTATTTTAACCAGTTAAATAGATCAGCTATTTACTGGAATTGGTATTACTATAAATAGTAACGAATTGTATCTGCTAGTGAGAAAGCGTTCATTAAGTGCTATAACATCATACAGTAAACCATAGATATTCTATTTAGGAGTTGGTATGAGTAATGTAGAAAAAGTTTTAATGTCGCCACAAGGCCCCGAATTTTCTCAGTTAGTACAAGGTTACTGGCGTTTAGGCGCTTGGGAAATGAGCGCACAAGAACGATTAACCTTTTTAAAGCAACATGTAGAGTTAGGTATTTCAACCGTCGATAACGCCGCTATTTATGGTGATAGTGAGCAGTTATTTGGTGAGGCATTAGCCCTTGATCCGAGTATGCGCGAGCAAATCCAAATTGTGTCTAAGTTTGGTATTAATGGCATTCCTGCTGCGATTGGTGAGAAGCGTGTCTCCCATTATGACAGTAGTAAATCACTGATTTTATCTTCCACTGAAAATTCACTAAAACGTCTAGGTGTTGAACAATTAGATGCACTGCTCGTTCATCGCCCTGACTTTTTAATGGATGTTGATGTGGTCGCTGAAACCTTTGCTGAACTTAAAGCGAGTGGTAAAGTAAAACATTTTGGTGTGTCTAATTTTAGTGCTTCGCAATTTGAGTTGTTGCAGTCGCGCCTAGATACTCCTTTGATCACTAATCAAGTAGAGATCAATCCAATTAACTTTGATGTATTAGAAGATGGTACAACGGATCAATTACAACGCTTACGTATTCGCCCAATGGCTTGGTCATGTTTAGCGGGTGGCGGTATTTTTTCGGCAGATAGCGAACAAGCAAGACGTTTACGTGGCACATTATTAGAGTTGCAAGTTGAGCTAGATGCAAACTCAATTGAACAGGTTATCTTTGCTTGGGTCTTAAAACATCCTGCGAATGCCGTGGCATTAATTGGTTCGGGTAAAATAGAACGTGTGCAAGAAACCTTAGGCGCACTTGCGCTTAATATGAATACTGAACAGTGGTATCGAGTTTGGACTGCATCAAAAGGGCATGGTGTCGCTTAACAATAATAGATTAAAGGCTGGCGATAAAAAATGCGTCAGTCTTTGCCACTTCAATTTATATTAATCCCCAGATCAGCTTTGCTGCAAAAAGCAATAAAACAACACCCATCAAACGTTCGAATAAATAGCCGTGACTGACAAATTTTGCGCGTATTCTTTTTTGTGAAAAGAAAAAAGAGACCAAGAAAAACCAACTAATCGTGGTGAAAATAATCCAACCTGCATAGATCGTTTGCACCCAAAGTGGGGTGCTTAAGCTTACGATTGTGGTAAATATAGCTAAAAAGAAAAGCGTTGCTTTAGGGTTTAATAGGTTGGTCATAATACCAAGCATAAACGCCTTTCGATGGTGTGCTTTGTTATTATCAATAGTAAACTGATCATTATGCGCGTCTTGTGGCTGACTTTTGAGGAGATTAAATGCTAAGTAACATAAATAACTAATCCCCACTATTTGTGCAATTAAAAAGCCTGTTTCTGATTGGGTGATAATAAAGCCTAGACCAAGCAAGGTATACAGCATATGTACGGCGATACCCGTGCCAATACCAAGGCTAGTAATAAGCGCTGTTTTACGATCAAAACTGATGCTTTGTCTGACAACAATCGCAAAATCAGGGCCGGGGCTCATAACGGCAAGTAGGTGGATCAGTGTTAACATTAAAAATTCATCGAGATAGGGCAAGGTGGTTGTCCTTGTTAGATTAACGTGTGCAAGCGATCACTATAACAGTAACTTTTCATAAGGTTAAATGATGTCATCATTAAATAATTTTTCTGTGCCCCTATTAGGTTTTGCTGCTTATAGTGGCACCGGAAAAACTACATTATTAACACAACTTATTCCGCAATTAACTGCACTTGGTTTAAACATTGCTGTCGTTAAACATAGCCATCATGATATTGAGATAGATAAACCGGGTAAGGATAGTTATCAGCTTCGCAAAGCGGGAGCTTGTCAATTATTGTTAGCGGGCACAAAACGCGCCATTCTTTTCAATGAGTATGAGAAAAAAGAGGATAAAAAACTGAGTGAGCAGTTGCAGTTACTCGATGCAGACTGTTTAGATTTAGTGCTGGTAGAAGGTTATCGTGATGAGCCCTTTAATAAAATAGAGTTGCACCGTTCGTCACTAAATAAAGCTTACCTATTTGAAAATGACACCAATATTATTGCGTTAGCGAGCGATAAGAAGCTGCAAAACTGTCATGTAACACAGTTAGATATTAATAACTTATCGCAGTTAATTCAGTTTATTTTAGATTATTTGCAAACACAGCGCTCAAAGCTTAATAGGTGATTTTAAAATAAAGTAAATTACATTACCTTCGCTGATACTAATATCGTAATTTCTGGTAATAACAGGAATAGTGGCTGAAATCTCTTGCCCTTGTCTGCTGACAACTTGCTCTTCATCATCTCTATTTTCGCCAACAGTTGAACGTTCTTGGCTTTTACCTTTTCCCGCTACCGGAAAACTCTCTGCTTTAATTGCTCGTTTGTTAATGGTGATTGAGTGTAAAGTTACGATAATTGCAGGAGCATCCAGACCTTTTCCTGAGCGCTGTATTTCACTGATCATTGCTTGGCCTGTTGCGCCTGACTTTAAAAGCGTTTTCCCCTCTTTCACAATATCGCTATCAAGTGTGATTCTAAACTTGTAACCGGGTTGACGTACTCTGCTATCAACCTGCTCTGCCACGCGCATTTTTAATGTGCTACCTGCCGATATTTCTGCCACATTTGCGTTTGATAAAGGTGAAAAACTGATTAGTAACAATGTAAGAAATAGCTTATACATTTTTGCTCCTTAAAGGATTATACCAATCCGTATAAATATCTGATTTATCTTGTTAGTTAAAATAATAGATAACGAGGTTACATGCAATCATAACAACGGGCTATTACTTAATCATGGGGCTTGCCCTTTATCATCTTTTCTTAACAAGGCCTACCCACACTATTATGCAGAATGTTTTTACTAATAGATATTATACTATTTTCGTTCAATATATGACTCATTTAAGTGTAGCGGAAAGCTTGAATTTAACGGGGTGATTAATGTTGAGTATTGAGGAGAAAAAGACAAAAAACCCAAGCAACTGCTTGGGTTTAAGATAGCTTCTTATTTATTTAGAAAGCGTAAGATGCGCCAATGACGAATGCATTATTTGAATCTTGGCCGTCTACGTTATTGCCTTGGCTACGGAACTCTGCATATGGTTGTACACCTGAACGAGTCCAAGTAGCACGTAACTCATGGTCCATGCTTTCACTATCTAACATATATACATTATTATATTTTAGGTTAATAGGTGAGTCTTGGAAAGTGTAAGCAATCGCGTTATCCATACGAGTATCATCATTATCATCGATTGCATCTAAGTGCCAACGAGTTCGGTTCGAAATAGAGATACCATTATCAAAATTATAACCAATTTTAACAAGAGGTCGGTGCTGAACGGCTTCGCCATTTGCTAGCAGGTGATGGTAACCAACAGCAACCCAAAAGTTATCGTTAATATTAAATGCTTGTTCTGCACCTAGTGTTATATATGCTGGTGCATTGTAATCTGTTTTTAAATCACCAATTTGAATGCCATCGAACTCAACTAATAGCGTGGTGCCAGATTTAAATGTATGGCCTGCTTCTAGCGTTGAAGTAGCTGAAGAACCATGCATATCAGAATCATGAAACTGGACATTACCTGTTACATATGAGGTACCAAAAATACCTTCATTGATAACTTCTGCTTGTTCAGAAAAAGCAAGAGGAGAGATAAGAAGAGAAGAACATGCTACTGCTAAAGAAAGTTTTTTCATAGTGCTGTGCCTTAGTATTAATAAAGTTTGAAATCCTAGTAAATTTCACTTACTCCATGTTAGCGAGGTGCTGTTAATTGAGGTTTCAATTCCATGAAGTTTCATTATCATTTGCCATTTACTGGTCTACAGATAAAGAATATTAATCAAGCAACCATCGGTAAAATTCCGTACCGATTTAAGTTGAAATAACTATAAAGTAATTCGTTGTTATCAAGCAAGTCGAATTTTAGAGAGAAATAATCGTACTTTGCGTGTAAAAGTCAAATAAATGTTCTTTTCATTAAAGTTGTAATGCCGTCGTAAACCTGTTTTTGTCACTTTAAATTAGATAAAAAATCACGCTTTTTTTAAGCTTTTTAAAAAGCTATGTAGCGCCTTCCTCTCTTTTAATTCTGAAATGTAGGTTTATTGGGGGATTGTTAGCAGAATTTTAGCAACAAGATAAATGTATTTTCTTTGATGTGTTAGTAGCCACCTATGTGCTAACCCGTATTCATTTTAGTTGTTTTTTTGTCAATAAAATGTGTTTTTTTATCGTCGCTTTTTAGTTGTTCATTGAAACTGATGCTTTGCATTAACTCTAAAAAGTGAGACTTTTGTCTCACTTTTGGTGCTTGATGTTGGTGTCACTCAATTTAAATGGCTTCAATTTGAGCACGTTTAACAATGTACTCTGGCATTTTAGAGGCGAGCTTATCAAGCATTTTTTGTACTTTTACTTGCGTAATAGGGTCGCTAATGACGCTATGAAAAAGTGCGTTGTAGGCATCTTCATAATCTAGCGGGCTACCATAACCTTGATTTAACATCTGGACGTAATTAATTTGTGCTTTGACAAAACCTTGGAGAGCGGCTTCTCGAAAATAGATAATGGCTCGTTGTTTATTTTCTCGGACTAGAATGCCTTTTTCATAATAACGGCCAAGTTGTTCAATAGCAGGTAACAGCCCCTGTTTTGCCGATTGTTTTATGTAATGCATACCTAATGGTGCATTACGTTCAATACAGACGCCCCATGCCAACATATCTCCCCATAAGTAAACATATGATGGCTCTTTTATTTTTAATGCATGTGCTTCAATATCTTCAACAAGTTGGCAGTCATCTTTTTTTACCCGTTGCAGGTGCTTATTTTCGTAAATAAGCGCATTCAGTTCATCTTGGCTATAAATCTGAATAACGTCATAACCTTTATAGCCATCAAAGCCATTATCATTTGCAAGTAGCGCAATGCAATATCCAAAGCTAATCAATGCGCATAGAATGTGTTTGTAAAACATGTGATTGCTCCTTCTGCAATGTGCTATCTACTAGTATCGGCCAATTAAGTCTTTTCTTGAAAATTTAGTGAAAAAAAGCCCTCGCGATGCGAAGGCTTTAGTTTAGTAGGAAGTATATTGAGTTTTAAATACCACTACCTTGATCTTCGGTTTGCTCTTCGTGGAGACCACATTCACGCTTGAGCCCAAAGAAGCGTGTATCTTCTTCACTCATACCAACTTCTAATGGACGTGAAGTTTGCATGTCACCGACAGAAACATAGCCTTCATCCCACAGAGGATGGTACTCAAGACCGTGCTCTTTGAGATAATAGAAAACATCTTTATTCGACCAATCTATGATAGGTAAAAACTTGAAACATCCATTTTGGATACTCAATACAGGTAAATCGCCACGCGTTGAAGATTGATCGCGACGTAGACCTGAGAACCATGTTTTCGCATTGAGCTCTTTCAGTGCGCGTTGCATAGGTTCAACTTTATTGAGTAGATTATATTGTGTTAAGCCTTCGACGCCCTGTTCCCAAAGTTTACCGTAGCGCGCTTCCTGCCATGCACTACTTTGTTTTGCACTGTAAACCTTTAAATTAAGATTAAGCTGCTCGGTTAATTTATCAATAAATTGATAAGTTTCCGGGAAAAGATAACCAGTGTCCGTCAGTACAACCGGAATATCAGGTTTCACTGTGGTTATCAGGTGTAAACAGACTGCCGCTTGAATGCCAAAGCTTGACGTTAATACCAGCTCCGTTTCAAGATTTTCAACAGCCCATTTTACGCGATCGATAGCGGTTTTAGACTCAAGTAAAGCGTTGACGTCGCGAAGCGCCTCTGTACGTTGCGCTTTATCTAAGCTTAATAGATGCTGTAGATCGAGTTTTTTAGTCATGGAAATCCTTAGCCGCAATGACTACTTCTTTAACGATGCCGGCGCGAATAGAGAAGTCGCCAAAGCATTCATCTTGGTTACGCTCTTTTGACCATCGGCCAATTAAATCGTCTAGTGTTGCTACAATCGTTGCTTCATCAATGTTTTCTTTATACATTTTCGGCAGACGGGTACCGTTGGTATTACCACCTAAGTAAAGGTTATAACGCCCTGGTGCTTTACCAATTAAGCCGATTTCAGCCAGCATTGAACGACCACAGCCATTTGGACAACCGGTAACGCGCAAAATAATTTTATCTTTCGCAATACCGTGTTTTTCAAGTAGCCCTTCAACGTCGTCAGTTAGACCTGGTAGGTAGCGCTCAGCTTCTGCCATTGCTAATGGGCAAGTGGGTAATGCCACACAAGCCATTGAGTATTTACGTTGGTCCGTTGTGCCGTCATCAATCAAACCACACTCACGTGCCATTTTCTCGATAAGTTCTTTTTGTGATTCTTCCACTTCTGCAATCACTAAGTTTTGGTTCGCCGTCATGCGGAACGTACCTGTGTGTACTTTAGCAATCTTGTTTAAGCCAGATTTTAATGGTTTGCCATCAAAGTCTAAGATACGACCATTTTCGATAAATACTGTTAAGTGCCATTTATTATCGATACCTTTAACCCAGCCGATACGGTCGCCACGTTCTGTAAACTCGTAAGCACCTGGTGCTGCGAAAGTAATGCCAGCACGTTTTTCAACTTCTTGCTTGAACGTCTCAATACCATGTGTTTCTAGCGTGTATTTAGTACGTGCATGAGAGCGACTTACACGACCACCAAGGTCACGTTGTGTCGTTACCACGGCTTCTGCCACTGCCATTACTTTATCTACAGGGATAAAACCAAAATCGTCACCTAAACGTGGGAAGGTTGTTTTATCGCCATGTGTCATACCAAGGCCTGCACCTACTACCACGTTGTAACCGCTAATTTTAGCGTCATCACCTTCACCATCAATAATGGCGATAAAGTTTAAGTCGTTTGCGTGAATATCCACATCGTTATACGGTGGAAGCGCAACGGCAATTTTAAATTTACGCGGTAAGAAAATGTTTTGATAAATAGGCTCATTTTCTTGTGTATCAACGACTTTTTCACCGTCTAACCAAATCTCTGCATAAGCATTACTTTTTGGTAGGAAGTGTTCACTGATCGCTTTTGATAACTCATAAACTTCAGTGTGTAAAACTGATTGTTCAGGGTTTGATGTACAAATCGTATTACGGTTAACATCACCAGCTGTGAAAATCGCATCAATGTTGGCTTTAAACTTAAGCTCTTGGAAAACAGACTTAAGATTACGCTTGAAAATGCCGTGGTACTGAAATGTTTGACGTGTGGTAATACGAATACTACCTGCATCAGTTAACTCTTCAGCAATGCGGTCAATCTCTAACCATTGTTGTGGCGTTAATACGCCACCCGGTAAACGAGCACGAAGAAGAAAAGAGTATAGTGGCTCTAGCTTCTGCTTTTTACGCTCTGCACGACGGTCACGGTCATCCTGTTGATATAAACCATGGAATTTAACCAGTTGTACTTCATCAGAAGGAAACGAACCTGTTGTAGTATCGTTAATGCCTTCAACTAATTTACCGCGAAGAAAATTACTTTCAATTTTAATACGCTCGTTATCGTGTAGTTTTTGAGTTGGCTTCTGGCTCATTAGTAAACATCCCTTTGGTAACGTTTTGCTTTACGTAATTCATTTAATTCTTGTTCAGCTTCTTCAAGGTTCTTGTTACCTTGCTCACTGATAATTTCGATTAGTGCTGTGTGTACATCTTTAGCCATACGGTTAGCATCACCACATACATAGAAGTGCGCGCCATCTTGTAACCATTGGTAAACCTCAGCTGCATTTTCTTTTAAGCGATCTTGTACATAGATTTTTTGTGCTTGATCGCGTGAGAATGCGAGGTCTAATTTTGTTAACAGACCTGATTTTAGGTGCGATTGCCATTCAACTTGGTATAGGAAATCTTCGTTGAAGGTTTGGTCGCCAAATAGTAACCAGTTTTTGCCCGTTGCATCTGTCGCTTCACGCTCTTGCATGAATGAACGGAACGGCGCGATACCTGTACCAGGACCAACCATGATAATTGGCGTTTCTGGGTTAGCTGGTAAGCGGAAGTTATGGTTATCTTCGATAAATACCTTAACTTCTTCACCTTCTGCTAAACGGTGGTTTAGGAAGCCTGATGCACCACCTGAACGTTTTTCACCCTGTTCATTTTCAAACAATACAGAGCCAATCGTTAAGTGTACTTCTTCTTCAACTTCTGTTTGGCTAGAAGCGATAGAGTATAATCGAGGGCTGATACGGCGTAATAGCGCTAAGAAGTTTTCAGCGGTGACTGCATCATTACCACTATCAGAAATTACATCAACAATCTGGTTGTTATTAGCAAAGTCGCGTAGTGCATTTTTATCGCTAGCAAGTTCAAGTAAAGCTGCATTACCTGTTAAGGTTGCATAACCTTCTACAAATCCTGGGTGCGTTCCTGTTAATTCGTAAGACTCAATTAGCGCTTCGCTCAATGAAACAGTTTTATCATCAACGCTTACTTCTGTGCTTGCATCAAGGTTTAATTTAGCGATGATTTGTGCAACTAGTGCTGCATCATTTTTAAACCACACGCCTAGCGCATCACCCGCTGTGTAAGTTAAATCAGAACCTTCTAAATCAATTTCGATATGGCGTACATCTTTTGCTGATTGGTCACCGGTAATTTTTTGGCTAACAATCAAGCTTGCCGCGAAAGGGTTTTGCTTGTCGTATTTGTTTGCTGATACAGCGCCTGCGACAGAAGCTACCGGAGCACTTGCAACACCACCTTTTTCTATCGTTTTTTCTATTTCATTTAAAGCGTTGTCGATCCATGGGCCTGTTACTTGGTCGTAATCAACATCTGCATCTAAACGTTCAGCAATAATCGTTGCGCCTAATGCACTAATGCGTTGCTCGAAGTCTTTACCTGTTTGACAGAAGAATTCATAACTTGAATCACCTAAGCCTAACACTGCAAATTTTAAGTCGTTTAATTTTGGGGCTTTTTTAGTTGCTAAAAATTCATGTAGGTCAATCGCATCATCAGGGGCCTCGCCTTCACCATTGGTGCTGGCAACAATGATGAGATGGCTTTCATCTTTAATGCTTTTAACTTTGTAATCAGCCATCGAAACAACACGGTGTGCAATGCCTTTAGCATCTGCTGCTGCGCCTAGTTGCTCTGCTACACCTTTTGAGTTACCTGTTTGTGTACCATATAAAATGGTTAAGCTCTGTCCTGAGCTTACCGTTGCTTGCGCGCTAACGGGAGTTTGGCTTACGCCTGCTAAATAACCACTCACCCATGCTGTCTGCATTGGGTCAAGTCCAGCCATCGCTTGTTGTAGTTGTGATAACTGCAACTCAGATAATGGCGAAGTTAATGCCGAGAGATTCGTTAATGCCATGAAACTATTTCCACTATTACAAAAGATTGGGCGAGTTTACTCCTCTGCTTTATAACAACAAAAGAACAAAAGGGGCTTTTTTATAACAAAATGGAATTAATCGAATATTTTTCTGTTTTTAGTGATCTCTGTCGTATAATCAATAACACCATGAAGGATTTACTATGCCACTGTTTTACTTATTTTTATTTATTTTTCCAAGTGCATTACTCGCGAGTGAAGCGCTTAATTCAGAGACCAAAGCTACATGGTCGGAGACTGTTCCTGACTGGGGAATTGCTATTGGAGTGCGAAATGCTTCCATTCCCTATGATATTTCACAGGAGAGCCATGTTAATGACTTTGTACCCAAAATGTATTACGAAGGGGAATATATTTTTTTACGAGGCGAATCAGGCGGGCTACGTTTTTATCAGGAAGAGAAGTTCAGTGCGAGTATTTTAGGGCGTTACCGTTACTTTGATATTCCTAAAGAGTTTCAACGCGAATATAAAGGCACTAATATCGATATGGGCTTACAGTTTGAATATTTGCTTCAACCTCACTTTCCGTTGCAGTTAGAGCTACTTTCTGATGTCTATGGCAATAGTTATGGCAATGCTAATCTACGCTATCAAATCGATCATAACGATTGGGATATAGATCTATATAGTACGTTTCGTTATAAAAGTGGTGAATTTAATAACCTTTATTATGGTTTTGGGCAAGATGATATTGGCAGTGACTTAGATATAAAATTTGGTACCGAAGCCCGTTATCACTTGTTTAGCAATCTTTACCTGCTTGGTGAGATGAGTATTAACGTACTTGGTAATCATACTTATCAAAGTGAACTGATTAATTCACGTGTTGAGACAGAATATTATTTAGGCTTTGGTTTCTTTAACGATAAAAAAAATCAAGAAACACTAACCTTGCCAGATAACCATTATTTGCGCCTTGCCTATGGTTGGGCAACACCTTCCAACATTGGCGAAATAATTAACGGCGACACCGAAAAAGATGAATACAATAATCGCTTAAGTTCACTGTTTTACGGTATCCCGTTGACGGAATCTATTTTTGGCCTACCCATTGAATTCTATTTTACCCCTGGTTTTGTATATCACTTTAATTCTGAAGTGCAAGATCCGTTAACAGAATATGTTTTAGCGATAAAAGCCTATTACACCTTTACTTGGCCCGTTCGTTGGCGATTTGGTTTTGCCGAAGGGCTTTCATATGTTTCAGATATTACTTATATCGAACATAATGATGATCCTGATAACCCGGGAAGTAAGATATTAAATTATTTAGACTTTACACTTGATGTGAACCTTGGCGATGTGACTAATGTGAAAGCGTTAGATAAACTTTGGCTTGGTTATTCTATCCATCATCGCTCTGCTATTTTTGAAAGTAGCTCGATGTTTGGACGCAGTAAAGGCGGTAGTAATTACAATACTATTTATTTACAGTGGCATTTTTAGTCCTGCGTGATTGAATATTAACATCGCTTTAATTTGCGCTGAGTTTCTTTTATACTGCGTGCATCTTGTCGGAGTGCCCCTATTTATTAGAAAAGGGCTGAGACCGCTATTATGCGGGATCCGTGGAACCTGATTAGGCTAATACCTACGAAGGGAACAGGAATAAAGTGATCATCATTGGATCTCTTTTAACTTGCCACACATATTCGATAAGCACTCTTAAAACTACTGAAGGTAAAGATTGCTATGTCCAAAGAAATCAACTCAACATTAAAAACCACCGATCGTAAAGGTCTCTCTCGTCGTGAATCGCGTCAAGCAGCGCAAGACTACATTCAAAACTTAAACAATGAATCTTATCCGAATTCAGAAAAGATTTTCATTGATGGTGAAATTCATCCTATTAAAGTGGCGATGCGTCAAATCCACCAAACTGATACCTTTGTCGGCGGCACGGAAGAAAACCCTGTATTTGAAAAAAATGAGCCAATTCCGGTTTACGATACCTCTGGGCCTTACACAGATCCAAACACTAAAATCGACGTGCATGCGGGTTTACCAAAATTACGTAAAGCGTGGATAGAAGCGCGTGATGATGTTGAAGCGTTAGAAGGGGTGACTTCTGATTTCGCTAAGGAGCGTTTAGCGGATGATTCTTTAAATGAACTGCGTTTTGAAAATTTACCAAAACCATTACGTGCTAAAAAAGGCAAGTGTGTTACGCAATTACACTATGCTCGCCAAGGTATTATTACACCTGAAATGGAATACATTGCCATTCGTGAAAACCAAGGTCGTGATCGTATTAAATGTGAAGCGTTGCACTTTCAACATGCAGGTCAAAGCTACGGCGCAAATTTACAGGAATCGATTACCCCTGAATTTGTTCGTTCAGAGGTCGCTCGAGGCCGCGCAATCATTCCATCAAACATTAACCACCCAGAATTAGAGCCAATGATCATCGGTCGTAACTTTTTAGTGAAAGTTAACTCTAATATCGGTAACTCATCGGTTTCATCTTCAATCGAAGAAGAGGTTGAAAAATTAGTTTGGTCAACGCTATGGGGCGGTGACACGGTAATGGATCTATCAACGGGTCGTAATATTCATGAAACTCGTGAGTGGATCATGCGTAACTCGCCAGTGCCAATCGGTACGGTGCCAATCTACCAAGCACTTGAAAAAGTAAACGGTGTGGTTGAAGACCTAACGTGGGAAGTATTCCGCGATACATTAATTGAACAAGCAGAGCAGGGTGTGGATTACTTTACCATTCACGCGGGTGTTTTATTACGTTTTGTACCGATGACCGCTAAGCGTGTTACAGGTATTGTTTCACGTGGTGGCTCTATCATGGCGAAGTGGTGTCTGACGTACCATAAAGAAAACTTTGCTTATGAATACTTCCGAGAGATCTGTGAAATTTGTCAGCAGTACGATGTGGCGTTATCACTAGGTGATGGTCTGCGTCCAGGTTCAGTTGCAGATGCAAACGATGAAGCACAATTCTCTGAGTTAGAAATTTTAGGTGAATTAACTAAAGTTGCATGGGAATATGATGTGCAAGTGATCATTGAAGGTCCGGGACACGTACCTATGCAGATGATTAAAGAAAATATGGATAAACAGTTAACAGAATGCTTTGAAGCACCTTTCTACACATTAGGTCCATTAACGACTGATATCGCACCGGGGTACGACCATATTACCTCTGGTATAGGTGCCGCTCAAATCGGTTGGTACGGTTGTGCAATGCTTTGTTATGTAACACCCAAAGAGCATTTAGGTCTGCCAAATAAAGATGATGTTAAAACAGGTTTGATTACTTACAAACTTGCTGCACACGCCGCTGATTTAGCAAAAGGTCATCCGGGGGCGCAAATTCGTGATAACGCATTATCTAAATCTCGTTTTGAATTCCGTTGGGAAGATCAGTTTAATCTTGGTTTAGACCCGGTAACTGCGCGTGAATACCATGATGAAACATTGCCACAAGAGTCTGGCAAAGTAGCGCATTTCTGCTCAATGTGTGGTCCTAAATTCTGCTCAATGAAAATCACTCAAGATGTACGTGATTTCAGTGATAAGTTAGACTCAGGTGAGATCTCAATTAAGATCTTAGATGAAACGATCACCATGACGGCAGAAGAAGGCATGGCAGCTAAAGCGAAAGAGTTTAATGACTCAGGAGCAGAGATATATCAACCTCCAGTACTAGATAAAGCTTAATCACGTCGAGGTTTAGCCCAACTCTGCGTCGAAAGTGCTCATTGATGCTTATCAACTGCGCGCTTTCTTCTTGATTTGAACTAAACCTCTTAGTGCTTAATCTTCATGAAATATATTAAAAATAAATATTAGTATCACTAATTTCTACAAACTAACCAAAGGTTAATAATGAGCAATATTGTTTGGACAATCGCAAGTTCCGATTCAAGTGCTGGTGCGGGCATACAGGCTGATTTACATACCATTAAAGCATTAGGTGCTGATGGTTGCAGTGTGATCAGTGCGGTGACGGCGCAGAACTCTCAAACGGTGAGTTTGGTTGAAAGTGTCTCCGATAAAATGTTTATCGCGCAGTTGGATGCATTGGCCAGCGATATGCCGGCAAAAATCATTAAAATTGGTCTGATTGCTAGTATCGAGCATGTGAAAATATTAGCTGAAAAGTTAGCCGAATATAAAGCAAGCTGGTCGGTTGCACCTTTTGTTATTTATGATCCGGTGGCGGTTGCGTCAACGGGGGATGAAATGACAGAAGAGGGCATTAACGAGGTGATTAAATCTCAGTTACTGCCGGTGATTGATCTGTTAACACCTAATGCCAAAGAGGTGTTTACGCTGTCGGGGCACA
This sequence comes from Psychromonas sp. psych-6C06, assembly GCF_002835465.1. Lineage (NCBI taxonomy): Bacteria > Pseudomonadati > Pseudomonadota > Gammaproteobacteria > Alteromonadales > Psychromonadaceae > Psychromonas > Psychromonas sp. psych-6C06. The sequence goes on from NZ_PIZM01000006.1 coordinate 391,851, forward strand.
TGTTAATTAGTGGTGAATCACTAAAAGGGGCATCTGAAAAACTGATCGAAATGGGCTGTAAAAGTGTATTGATTAAAGGTGGCCACTTACCGTTTTTAGAAGAGCAGTGTATCGACTATTACTTTGATGGCGAACGTGAGATCGCGTTAACGAGTCCGCGTTTAGAGAATGTGCATTCACATGGTACAGGTTGTACGTTATCAAGTGCATTGGCTGCGACTATGGCACAAAGTTACTTTGTAGAAGATGCGTTGGTTATCGCTAAAGCCTACTTAAATCAAGGCTTAAAAGGTTCCAAACAACTCGGCAAAGGCGAAGGTGCTATTGCACACTTTGGCTGGCCAAGTGATAACGCCGACTTCCCAGAAGTGGTACTTCCTGAGTCAAAAGTCGGTTATGAATTAGATCTGCAAGGCACTTTAGAAGCGGGACCTGGCTTTGTAAGTTGTGATACTCATAAGCTTGGTTTATATCCAGTTTTGGATAGTGTTGAATGGTTAGAAAAAGTATTAAAAAGTGGCGTGAAAACGCTTCAACTTCGTATTAAAGATAAACAGCCAGAGCAAGTTGAACAGCAGATCATCGATGCGATTGCACTGGGTAAAAAATACGATGCACGACTATTTATCAATGATTACTGGCAATTGGCGATTAAACATGGTGCTTATGGTGTGCACTTAGGTCAAGAAGATATGGATGTTGCCGACTTGCCTCAAATTGCCGAAGCTGGTTTACGCTTGGGGTTAAGTACCCACGGTTATTATGAAATTCAGCGTGCTAAGCAGTTAAAGCCAAGTTATATCGCGCTAGGACATATCTTTGAAACACAAACCAAGGATATGCCCAGTGATCCGCAGGGTTTAGGACGTTTAGCTAAATATGCAGCTTTATTGGCAGAAACACCCACAGTTGCGATTGGTGGTATAAACTTACAACGTGCGCCAGATGTTTATAAAACAGGGGTGGGCAGTATCGCTGTTGTCACTGCTATTACCCTTGCCGATGACTATGAGGATGTTATTAGTCGATTTAATGACATCATGAAATAAGGAACCGCCATGTTAACCGATGCCGAAATGTTGCGTTACAGTCGCCACCTATTATTAGAAGAGGTAGGAGAGCTGGGCCAAAAAGATCTGAAAAAAGGTAAAGTTTTAATTATCGGCATGGGCGGACTTGGCTCTCCCGCTTCGCTTTATTTGGCTGCAGCCGGCGTCGGCTCAATCGTTATTGCAGACTTTGATTGTTTAGAGGTGAGTAACCTACAGCGTCAAATAGCTTATAAAACCGCAGATATTGGCACAGATAAAGTCGCGCTAATGAAGCAGCGTCTTGAACAACTTAATCCCGAAGTACGTGTACGTAGCATTACTCGCGAAATGGATAAAGAACAGTTGATGATGGAGCTGATGATGGTGAATTTGGTGTTAGACTGCACCGATAACATGGCTAGTCGTCAAATGATTAATGCTGCCTGTGTAGAGGCGCAAGTTCCTTTAATTGTAGGGGCAGCTATCCGTATGGAAGGGCAGTTGATGTTTTTCGATCATGGAGAGCCTGAAGCTGCTTGTTATCACTGCTTGTTTCCTACGGATGAAGAGCAAACGCTCAACTGTAGTAACTCGGGTGTATTAGGCCCTGTTGTGGGAACTATTGGCACTTTGCAAGCGCTAGAGGCGATCAAACATATTACTGGTTTGCCTTCTGGCATAAAAAACAAATTAAAACTATTTGATGGCAAAACATTAGATTGGCAAACCTTCGCCATTAATAAAGACCCTCAATGTAACGTATGTGGAAATAGATAGTGAAAGTAAACGTAAATGAAAAGCTTATCGAATTAGATGAGAACTGTAATATCGAGCAGTTATTGGCTACCTTAGAAAGTCCACTAAAAGGCAGTGCTGTCGCTGTTAACCAGAAGATAATCAGTCGCAGTGAATGGGCTACGTTTACCCTTCAAGAGAACGATCAGGTTTCTCTTTTTCAAGCGATAGCAGGGGGCTAAAAATGAGTCATGATCCATTAATTATTGGCGATAAAGTTTTCTCGTCACGCCTATTTACCGGAACCGGCAAGTTTAACGATCAAAATACCATGGTAGCCGCGCTTCAAGCCTCGCAATCAGAACTCGTGACGATGGCGCTAAAGCGTATTGATATGCAAAGCAAAGAGGATGATATCCTTGCACCATTGATTAAAAATGGCATGAATTTATTACCCAATACTTCAGGTGCCCGTAACGCTAAAGAGGCGGTATTTGCAGCTGAACTAGCGCGCGAAGCACTGCAAACTAACTGGGTTAAACTAGAAATTCACCCTGATCCTAAGTATTTACTACCTGATCCGATTGAAACATTAAAAGCGGCTGAAAGCTTAGCGAATCTTGGATTTGTGGTTTTGCCCTATGTACATGCCGATCCGGTTTTATGTAAACATTTAGAGTCTGCGGGTTGTGCCGCTGTAATGCCATTAGGCGCGCCAATTGGTTCAAACAAAGGCATTAAAACCGCTGAGTTCTTAGAGATTATTATCGAACAAGCTAATGTTCCTGTTGTTGTTGATGCAGGGCTTGGAGCACCATCACATGCGGCACTTGCCATGGAGATGGGCGCGGATGCGGTATTAGTCAATACGGCAATGGCTGTTGCTGGCGATCCGGTTGCCATGAGTCGTGCCTTTGCAAAAGCTGTTGAAGCAGGGCGTGAAGCCTATTTAGCAGGGCTAGGCGGGCAAAGCCAAGTCGCAGTCGCATCTAGCCCATTAACTGCATTTTTAGAAGCGGGATAAAATTGCTAGAAAGCGAGAGGGCTTGAAGCTGGAAGGCTGTCTGCTCATCGTTCCTTCATTATCTTTTTAGGATTGACATGACTTTTAGTGAACAGATAAAAAACTACCAATGGGACGATGTACGTCTTTCTATTTATGGGAAAACCGCCCAAGATGTGCAACGCGCACTGAATAAGTCACGCTTAGATCTTGAAGATTTTAAAGCACTGGTCTCACCTGCCGCAGAACCTTTTTTAGAACAGATGGCGCAAAAGTCACAGCAACTAACATTGCAACGTTTTGGCAAAACCCAGCAGTTTTATATCCCACTTTATCTTTCTAATATGTGCAGCAATATCTGCACCTATTGTGGTTTCTCGATGCATAATGCGATACGTCGTAAAACATTAGATACAAAAGAGATAGAAGCGGAATGTGTCGCCATTAAAAAGATGGGGTTTGATCATATTCTACTCGTTACGGGAGAGTCTGAGCGCAAAGTCGGTGTTGAATATTTCAAACAAGCGCTACCGATCATCAAACAATATTTCTCACATATCACTATCGAAGTGCAGCCGTTAGATCAGCATGAGTATGAAGAGTTGATTGAATATGGAGTCGATTCGGTATTGGTATATCAAGAAACTTATCACCCTGTGACATATGCTGAGCATCACCTTAAAGGTAAGAAGTCTGATTTTAAATACCGCTTAGATACCCATGATAGATTAGGTGAAGCGGGTATTCATAAAATGGGCTTAGGTTGTTTAATTGGTCTTGAAGAGTGGCGTACCGACTGTTTTTACGTGGCTGCCCACCTCAATTATTTAGAGAAAAAATACTGGCAGAGTCGTTATACCATCTCTTTTCCACGTCTTCGCCCCTGTGCTGGTGGCATGGAGATTAAATCGGTGATGGATGATAAACAGCTGGTACAACTGATCTGTGCTTATCGTTTGTTTAATCCGGAAGTCGAGCTGTCACTATCAACACGCGAGTCAGAGCATTTTAGAAACAACGTGTTACCATTAGGTATTACCACCTTAAGCGCAGGTTCAAGCACTCAGCCGGGTGGTTACGCAGATGCCGCTGAGCAAGCGTTAGAGCAGTTTGAAATCAGCGATGACCGTTCTCCTGCTGAAATGGCAGAGCTAGTTAAAGCACAAGGCTACGAAGTGGTTTGGAAGGATTGGGATCATAGCCTCACCGGCTCGTAATCACTCAGCCCTGAGCAGTTAGGTTCTATCTATATAAAAATTGGACGCTATATGTCAGAAGAAGAGATTTACGCAACACTGGTGGAGATTCGTGAAGAACCCACCGCGTTGTATAAAATATTAAAAATCGCCAACCTCGTTTCTGGCGGAGGCGAAGCAAAACAGCTCATTGCCGAAGGCTACGTATACTTAAACGGCGAAGTAGAAACGCAAAAGCGTAAAAAAATATACGCAGGCGACCAAATCTACTTTAACGAGCAATACCTACAAATTGCGATAGTGGGTGAAGCGGGCGATTATCAAATCGTGGATGAAGCAGAGTTAGAGCAAGTCGCCTTCCAAGAAATTGAGCAAGCAGAGCCTGAGCAAGAAGTTAAACCTAAAGGCAAGAAACCACGCCGCGCAATTAGTTTTTAATTATCTATTCTGTGAAGAAGGTAATTAAATAAAAACGACCTGATTGTTTGCGTTTGCAGTATGTGGTTAGATACTTGATTACTTTATTTAGTTAGCTTGTTGGACAATATGATCACTCCCGTAATTTTAGCTGGTGGTACAGGCTATCACGTATCTACCCAGTTAGTATTCTTACTAAAATTCATTTGTAGTTACCAGTCAGAAAACCGTGCATACCTAATATTAAATCGCTATTCAATATTATAAAATACGGCTGATTAGTGGTTGTTAATCAAAATAAAATATATGTTTTTCAGTATTAAGTAATTGAATCTCTAAGTTAGTTATTACTGTGAAATAATTTTAGGAATATAAAAACGATGAAAATATTAGTGACGGGGGGAGCAGGCTTTATTGGTACGGCTGTTATCCGATATATCATTAACAATACACATGATGAAATTATTAATGTTGATAAGCTAACCTATGCAGGTAATTTAGAGTCGTTAGGTTCAGTAGAGAATAATCCCCGATATATTTTTTCAAAAACAGATATTTGCGATAAAGAAAAGCTACTCGAACTATTTAACACTTATAGACCAGGTGCTGTAATGCATTTAGCCGCAGAGTCTCATGTTGATCGTTCTATCGATGGACCAGCAGATTTTATGAAAACTAACATCGTTGGTACATTCACTTTGTTAGAAGCAACGCGTTGTTACTGGTCAAAGCTATCTGATGAGAAAAAATTATCATTTCGCTTTCACCATGTTTCTACTGATGAGGTCTATGGTGATTTAGAAGGGACTGATGAGTTATTCACCGAAGAAACATCTTATGAACCAAGCTCGCCTTATTCTGCATCCAAAGCGTCTAGCGATCACTTAGTTAGAGCCTGGAATAGGACTTATGGCCTGCCAGTTATTGTTACGAACTGCTCAAATAACTATGGACCTTATCATTTTCCAGAAAAGTTGATCCCACATATTATTTTAAATGCGTTATCTGCAAAACCATTACCTGTATATGGTGATGGTAGTCAAATTCGTGATTGGTTATACGTAGAAGATCATGCTCGCGCACTTTATCAAGTTATTAGCCAAGGCAAGGTGGGAGAAACCTATAATATAGGTGGACATAACGAGAAAAAAAATATCGAAGTGGTGAAAACATTATGTGCAATTCTTGATGAGTTAAGGCCTATTGCTGATAACCCTGCTTTTTCAACCTCCCCATCTCCAGTAACTCATTACAACGAACTTATTGCTTTTGTTACAGATAGGCCTGGGCATGATGCACGTTATGCGATTGATGCATCTAAAATTGAGCGTGAGCTAGGTTGGGTACCTATTGAGAGTTTTGAAACCGGCATTCGTAAAACCGTTGAGTGGTATTTAAATAATGAAAGCTGGTGGCAACGTGTGCTTGATGGCTCTTATGCTGGGGAGCGCCTAGGAACCTTGCACCAGAAGAATATTAAATCATGAAGGGCATTATATTGGCAGGAGGCTCTGGTACGAGACTATATCCCCTTACCCGCGGCGTTTCTAAGCAGTTATTACCTGTTTACGATAAACCGATGATCTACTATCCGTTATCAGTATTAATGCTCGCGGGTATTAAAGATATCCTTGTTATTACTACAGGTGAAGATAATGACTCCTTTAAGCGTTTGTTAGGTGATGGTTCTTCGTTTGGTATTCGCATCGAATATGCAATTCAAGAAAGTCCTGATGGTTTAGCACAAGCGTTCATTATCGGTGAAGAGTTTATCGATGGTGACAGTTGTTGTTTGGTGCTAGGTGATAATATTTTTTACGGGCAATCATTTACCCAAACGTTAAAAAATGCGGCACAGCAGCCATCGGGTGCAACTGTATTTGGTTACCAAGTGAAAGATCCCGAACGTTTTGGGGTCGTTGAATTTGATGAAAACATGAAAGCACTCTCTATTGATGAAAAGCCAACTCATCCAAAATCTAGCTATGCAGTTACCGGCCTATATTTCTATGATCATCGTGTGGTTGAATTTGCTAAACAAGTAAAGCCATCTTCTCGTGGAGAGTTAGAGATCACTAGTATTAATCAAATGTATTTGGAAGATGATTCGTTGAATGTGCAGCTACTTGGGCGTGGTTTTGCTTGGCTTGATACAGGAACTCATGAAAGCCTTTATGAAGCTTCTTCATATATAGAAACGATTGAGCATGTACAAGGTTTAAAAGTAGCTTGTCTTGAAGAGATAGCATGGCGCAATGGTTGGCTGTCAGACAGTGAAATACTCACACTAGCAGAGCCAATGATGAAAAATAACTATGGCCTATATTTGACTCGTTTGGTAACTGAAAAAAATGAAAAAGGCAAACAATGCGTGTATTAATCACTGGAGGAAATGGTCAAATTGGTCATAGTCTTACCAAGCAGTTTAAAAAGGTTGATAGTGCTGAAGTATTATCATTAGGCTCCGCTGGGTTAGACATTACCGACGAATTGGCTGTGTACAAGCGAATAAATGAATTCAAACCTAACGTTATAATTAATGCGGCTGCTTATACTGCCGTGGATAAAGCGGAAACAGAAGTCGAGTTAGCCTACGCGATTAACAGGAATGGTGCAAAGTATCTCGCACAAGCAGCAAACAAAGTTGGCGCGGTTATACTCCATATTTCCACTGATTATGTGTTTTCAGGAGATAAAATAGATCTTTACTTAGAAACGGATTCCGCTGTCCCAAAGAGTGTATATGGTGAAAGCAAGTTAGCAGGTGAGCTGGAAGTGATAAAAGCGTGTGACAAGCACATTATTTTAAGAACGGCTTGGGTATTTGGTGAAGTGGGGGGCAACTTTATTAAAACTATGCTTCGTTTAGGTAAAGAGCGCAATGCGTTAAATATTGTCGGTGACCAGTTCGGTGGGCCAACCTATGCGGGTGATATCGCTAGTGCGCTCATCACAATTGCAATTGGGGTGGATAAAAAACAATCTACGCAATATGGTATATACCATTTCTCTGGTTTACCACATGTTAGTTGGTTTGAGTTTGCACAAGTCATATTTAATGAAGCAAAAGTACATGGCTTGATTGAAAAAATTCCTACTTTAAATGCTATTACAACGGCTGACTACCCAACACCAGCAAAGCGTCCAAAAAACTCCAAGTTAGCAACTGAGTGCATAACAAAGACTTTCAATATTAAAGCAAGTGATTGGCAGGCTGCACTGCGAAATATTAAGCAATATACGTAATTGAAAATTCAAAAAGGGTAACAATGAAAGTCATTCAAACGAGTATTCCTGATGTTAAAATTATAGAGCCTACAGTTTATGGTGACGATCGTGGTTTCTTTCTTGAAACATTTCAAACTGAGCGATACAAAGAGCTCGTTGGCATTGCTCTTCCTTTTGTACAAGATAACCATTCAAGATCATTGAAAGGGGTGCTACGAGGGTTGCATTTTCAGAAAACTAAGCCACAAGGCAAACTAGTACGTGTTGTAAAAGGCAAAGTGTTTGATGTGGCCGTTGATGTCCGTAAAAGCTCTACGACTTATGGTAAATGGGAAGGGGTTATTTTATCGGAAGAGAATAAACGTCAACTCTGGGTACCGCCAGGGTTTGCTCATGGTTTTTTAGTGCTCTCCGAAATAGCTGACTTTGAATATAAATGTACTGACTTTTATGATCCCGCTGATGAAGGAAGTTTAATGTGGAATGATCCTGATATTGGTATTCAGTGGCCGTTAACGGCTCGAGAATTAAAGAAATTACAGTTGTCAGAGAAAGATAGAGTTGCTAAGGCATTTAAGGATTTATAAGGTAAGTTGTGAACCTAAACTCAGCAGAAGATATCAAAAGATTTTTAATTTACTTCTAAGGTAAAATATATAAATGATTACTTTGAACTCACCATTGAAACCAAACCTTAAAAGGTTAAATCATTATTTAGAAATGATTAACGATAATGGTTGGTACACCAATTTTGGCCCGCTTCACGATGAATTAACTGTTCGTCTTGAGGAAGATTTAGGGGTTAAAAATTTATTGCTGGTGAGTAATGGAGCAGCCGCATTACAAGTTGCAGGTCGTGCGTTAGGCTCAAAATCAATTATCTCTACTCCTTTTAGTTTTATCGCTACGATTAGTGCCTTTGAATGGCAAAAAGATACAGTTAGTTTTGCCGATATTGATAGAAATAGTTACAACCTTTCCCCTAGTAAAGTAAATAAAGCGTTTCAACAAGGTTGCCAAGCGGATACGATTGTTGCCACCCATGTTTATGGAAATCCTTGTGATGTTGGCGCTTTTGAACGTGTCGCTAAAGCGAATAAATCGAAAATTATTTACGATGCAGCACAAGCATTTGGTGTGAAAATTAATAATAAATCGGTATTGAGTTATGGTGATGCCAGTATATTAAGTTTTCATGCCACCAAAATTTTCCATACCGGAGAAGGTGGGGCGATTGTTTTTAAAAACGCAGATAATTTTGAAAAAGCGAAAGAGATAATCAATTTTGGGATAAAAAAAGGAATGGGTATTCAGCGTGTTGGCTTAAACGCCAAAATGAGTGAATATCATGCAGCTGTTGGGCTGGTTAACTTAGATGAAATAGATAAGGTATTAGAGCATCGTGCCAACCTGTTTCACGCATATCGACAAGGTTTAAAAGATGTTGTAGAGATGCCTGTTTGGCACCCCGAAGCCAATTATAATGGTGCGTATATGCCCATTAAACTAGAAAGCAATGAGCAATTGCTTAAAGTTAGCCAAATGTTAGCCGAAAATGATATTCAAAGTCGAGCTTACTTCAGGCCTTCTTTAGATGATTTTTTTACAGATAATGAAAACTATGGGTCTACAAATAGTCATCAATTGTCTGGTGAAGTTTTATGTTTGCCTATGCATTATCATATGTTAACTCATGATATGAATTTTATTGTTGAAAAAATAAAAATGGCGCTCAAGTGATTGATTTCTATATTTTAGGTAATCCACGTTCAGGTACCACTCTATTAAGGTTAATGATGTCAGCACATTCAGGCCTTATTGTTCCTCCTGAAGCTGGTTTCGCAGTGTTTTTGTTGGAGAACTGGGATAATAAAATTCCATATTCTCACTGTCGATATATAAGTTCATTGAAGAGAACCACTAAAATTGTAAATTGGGGTATTGATTATCAAGAGCTTGATGGGCAATTATTGAAAGCTAATGTGTCGAGTCTCATTGAAGCAATGCAGGAAACTTATAGATACTATGCAGTTAAACATAAAGAAGCTAATTGCTTAATCGGTGATAAAAATAACTTCTATATACACCATATAAGCTCTATTTGTAAATTATCGCCTAAAGCAAAGTTTATCCATATCATCAGAGATGGTCGTGACGTCGCTTGCTCGTATCAAGAGGTGATGTCGAAGGGTATTACTTCAAAATATGCTCCGAATTTACCTACGGACATAAAAGCAATCGCTACAGAATGGGCAGATAATAATCAAAAGCTCATAGATGAACTATCAGGGAAAAATGTATATCAAATAAAATTAGAGGATTTAATTGCTAGGCCTAAAGATGTACTGGTAAGAATATGCACCTTCCTTGGCGTGAACTATGACAAAAATATGCTAGATTACTATGAAAAAAAATACTCAGATATGCTTGAGCCAGAAGAATATAACCAGTGGAAATTAAAAAATAGAAAGCCATTAATCAACGATAGTTATAAATATAAAAAAATATTAACCAAAGAGGATGTTAAATTATTTGAAAAACTAGCGGGTAAGCAATTAAGTTATTTTGAGTATCCAATAGAGAGTTCTGAAATAGAAAAAATTGGTTTCTAGTCGATGTGAATACATTAAAATCAAAAGGTATTAAGGCTTTCATCTGGGATCTTGGCGATAAACTATCAGCTAAAGGAATGGGGGCGGACTATCAATATTGCCATTTATTAACGCCTGTCAATTTTGGTTTAATCGATGATGGTTCTGATAATTAAGTACTAATATTTTATAAGGAAATTTATGTTTTTTACCACGAGAAACCAAAAAATTTTTTGTATTTCATTTCAAAGAACTGGGACTACTTCTACAGGGGCGTTTTTTAATGACTTTGGTTACAAAGTAGCTACTTATCCAATCTCTAGGAAAAATGATTGGACTGGTAAATGGTTCAAAGGGGATTATGAAACTATTTTTAAATCTAGAGATTTCAAAAAATATCAAGTGTTTGAAGATAATCCTTGGTGGTGTTTAGACTTTTATAAGGTGTTATTTCACCGTTTTCCCAATGCAAAATTCATTCTATTGGAAAGAGATGCAGATGAATGGTTTGACTCAATGGTTTCTCATAGTAAAGGTAAAACATTAGGTAATACACATCGTCATTCCATTCTATATAATAGAGAGGAAGATTTTTATAACCAGGAAATAGATAGGAAACTTTATTCGAAGGAAATCGATAATTTATTAGACTTAAATGAAGAAAATAGAGAACACTATAAAGCCATTTATCGGAATAGAAATCGTGAGGTCAATGTTTTTTTTAGTGAGTTTGGTCAAGACAGGTTATTTACCGGGGAATTAAAAGATTCTAATGTCTGGCATGAAATGTCTGTTTTTTTTGGTATGAAAATCCCTGAGAACTATCGTTCTCACAAAAACGCTTCGACACAATAAATGAATTCTAGTTTTGATAAGCTAAAGAAAAAGGGAGTTATATCTTTCTTTTGGGATTTGTCAGGAAAAATAGCAAATCAAGTTGCAACCCTTTTTGTTGGTATTATATTAGCTCGCTTATTAGATCCTAGTGATTTTGGTTTAATTGCAATAATAATGATATTTATTGGTTTCACTCATGTGTTTACCGATGTCGGGCTTTCCTCTGCACTCATTCAGCGACGGCATGTTATTGAGGTTCATTATACATCTGTATTTTATTTTAATGTTTTTGTTGCGAGTCTATTTTGCATTATTACATTTTTTCTAGCGGATGAAATAGGGATCTACTACCCAAATACTCAAATACCCTTTTTATTAAAATGTCTTAGTCCCATCTTCATTATTCAGGCTATAAGTAGTGTTCAATCTACTATTCATATAAAAAATCTTAATCACAAAGTAATTGCTAAAAGTAAATTTATTTCAGCTCTTATAGGCGGGGTTATAGGTTGTTTTCTTGCGTACAATAACTTTGGTGTTTGGAGCCTCTTGTGGCAATCATTATCTAATGCTCTTTTATACTCAATTATAATCTGGCGCTTAAGTTATTGGAGACCATCTTTATTATTCTCTTTTAATGCGTTAAAGCAACTGTGGGGATTTGGCTTTAAAATATTTCTTGCAGGGTTAATTGAAGCGATATTTACCCGCGCTGATTCTCTCGTAATAGCTAAATTAACAACGCTGGAATCTCTTGCATTTTTTCAAAAAGCCAGACAATTAAACAAGTTAACAGTAAAGTATTCATCAGGTAGCTTGATGTCAGTGTTATTTCCTGTATTGAGTGAATTGCAAAATACCCCTGTCGAATTTAACCGAGTTGTATTTAAGGGGTTGAATATCTTATGTTTATTAACGTTTCTACTTATCGGTATGTTGTATCTGATTTCGAATGATATTGTTGTGTTGTTATATACATCGAAATGGGAAACATCTTCATACTACTTACAAATTCTTCTTCTAAGTTCCTTTGCTTACCCCATAAGCGCATTATTAATAAATGTTATAAAAAGTAGGGGACATGCCAAAAGAAACCTTTACTTACAGCTAATTAAAAAAGTTTTTCACGTGATAAATTTTGCAAATGCATTTGCTTTTGGGGTTAGCGCGTATTTATATGGGCTTATCCCTGTAGCCCTATTTTCTATTATTACTAACATATATTTCGTTAATAGTGACTTAAGGATGAGACTAAGTTTTTATTACGCCCCTTTATTTACACAAATGGTTATTAGCTTTTTATCTGTGGTTGTAACAATGCAGATAACCTCAAGCTTAGATTTAGGCCTTATTTTAAATATACCTTTTAAAGTGTTAATCTTCTTAGCTTTATTTTTCCCAATAAATTTTATGTTTAAAACAAGATCTTTTTTTGAAATGAAGTCTATGTTATTACCCGTGATTAAGAGGTTTATCTCATAATGTTAGATATTAAGAGGGTTCAATTAAAAACTGAAGAAGAGATAATAGCTTCTTGGAGTGATAAAGAAAAAATAGTTGTTAGTGTTATTTGTGCTACATATAACCATGAATTGTATATTGAAGATGCAATCACAGGTTTTTTGATGCAAAAAACTGATTTTTCATTTGAGGTCATCATTCACGATGATGCATCGACAGATCAAACTACAAATATTATTAAGCGTTATCAAAAACTATACCCAAATATTATCAAACCTATTTATCAAACTGAAAACAAATATTCAAAAGGCAATTTTAAACCCGGCTTATATATGGCTAAGCGTGCAAAAGGTTTTTTTTTAGCTTGGTGCGAAGGCGATGATTATTGGTGTGAAGATAAAAAGTTAGATTTTCAGGTTAGAGCATTAGAAAAGCATGGGACTATTAACTTATGCATTCATGATGCTTTTGTAATTGATGGTGCAGGTTCGCCAAGTAATTATAATTTTCCTTTGCGCAGTAATAGTGTTCAAGTAGTTAATTATTTAGAAGTGTATAAGACATCAGGACAGTTTTCACCTACTGCTTCCATGTTGGTCAGGGCTAGTGTTTTATCAGATATTCCATCTTTTGTTTATTCTGCTCCTATTGTAGACTTCTTTATTGAAGCTCTTTCTGGGCGAGGGGGGATTTTATATTTACCAAATAAAATGAGCGTATATAGGCGGGGTATCCCTGGTGCTTGGTCTTCTGCTATTATTTCTAATATAGGAAAAACGATTACCTTTAACCTTGGTATGGTTGACTCACTTTTGGAATTACAAAAATACCTAAAAAATGGGGAGTCTAAATATGTAATGTATAAAATTAATTATCTCTATTTTTCATTAGCTAATTTATATATTCAACAACAGGATGTTTATAATTCAGCTAAATATCAAATGAAATCTTTTCATGGAAAGCTACCTCTAAAAAGTCGAATTAATACTTTTAAAGAATGGTTGAAATCTATTTTATATAGGTAGTGGGGCTAAATTAGAGCTTTATAACCATATTATGTCTACCTTAGGCTGAGTAAAAAGTCTAAGTAAACAGGAGGGGCAGATGGATCAGAATAATATATGGAAACCCAGTAAGTTCATATATAAAAATGAAAGGCTTGTAGCATCTAAAGATACAAATGAAGTTGGCATTGGTTCTAGGCTTATAGCTAACATTATTGCTGAAGTATATCAAAATAATTTAAAGTATCATGCTAAAGGTAATCTACTTGATTTAGGTTGTGGGCAGGTCCCTCTTTTTGAGGCTTATAGAGGATATATCTCAGATAATACATGTGTTGATTGGGGAGGGTCCCTCCATCGAAATGAATACTTAGACCTGGAACATGATTTAACCAAGCCATTGCCTTTTGGTGATGGGCTGTTTGATACAATTATACTTTCTGACGTTCTTGAACATATTCCCGAACCTGAAAGATTGTTTAGTGAGTTATTTCGGGTTTTATCCCCTAATGGAAAACTTATACTGAATGTTCCATTCTATTATTGGATCCACGAGCAACCTAATGATTATTACCGTTATACTGAATTTGCATTGAAGCGTTTTGTTGAAAGGTCAAGTCTGACACTGATTAAATTAGAGTCAATCGGAGGAGTTCCTGAAATATTGGCAGATATTTTAGCAAAAAACCTATTACGAATCCCTATTTTCGGGAAATGTTTGTCTTCATTTTTACAGTGGGCCACCATATTTTTTATAAGAACTCGTATTGGGAGAAAAGTATCGAATAGGACTAAAAATACTTTTCCTTTAGGCTACTTCTTAGTTGCTCAGAAATAGGAGTATCGTCAGAGTTATTAGTAAGTAATTATTTTAAGGTCAGGATTCAGTGCTATAACAAAATTATTACATTATTAATGTACAAAGAAGAAGCACCCAAGTTTTAAGTTAGCTATGATTTAATGATAATTATTAATTGGAGATATATGTTTTCACTGTGTTTCAAAATGTTTAGTAAACTAAAGCAAATTAACAGACTGATTAATAGGTTAGATGTGGTTATTAACAGAGTAAGTATGGTCAACGATACTTGTGTCAATTGTAGTATAAGGTCTAACCAGTTACTTATTGAAGCGATGAATTCTACTGCACCTTTAACTTCACCTTTAATTGAAGGTAATGCAGAATTAATTATTAGTTTTACTACATATAATAAACGAATCCATGATGTACACCTTGTTGTAGAGTCAATTGCTCAGCAAACCGTAAAACCTAATCGTCTTATTCTGTGGTTAGATGAAGGGGAGTTTACATTAGAGTCACTTCCTTTAATTTTGCATAAGCAAATGGAAAGGGGCTTAGAGGTTCGTTTTTGTCCTAACTATCGTTCATATAAGAAACTAATTCCCACTCTAAAAGAGTTCCCTGAAGCAAATGTTATTACGATTGATGATGACGTGCTTTATCCATATGACACTATTGAATTACTCTATCGGGAGCATTTGCAAGAACCGACATCAATTATTGCCCATCGTGTTCGTAATATGAACTTTGATGAAAGAGGGGAACTTTTGGATTATAAAACATGGGACTACGAAATAGTCCAAAATAAGGCAAGCTTTCAGTTACTTGCTATTGGTCTTGGAGGGGTGTTATATCCCGCTCACTCTTTGCATGAAAAATGCCTTGATGTAGAATGTTTTACGCGTTTAGCACCCTTCGCTGATGATGTTTGGTTTAAAGCGATGGCATTATTAAACAAAACTAAATGCAAGAAGGTAAAAGACGAAAGGGATTTTTTAAAACGCTTTCATCTTATCCAAGAGACGCAGGATATTGCGCTTTATAATAATAATATTGGAGATAATGATTTGCAGATCAAAGCTGTTTTTAATCAATTTGAATTATATCCAAAATTACTTGATTAACACCCTGTATTTTACAAGTTACTTATAACATATAGGAACAATTTCCAGGTGTTTTTCACCATGCATCTGAGGCCTTAAAGGACACTCTTTAGTTGGAAAATTGCTCCGGTTCTCACAAACAAAAAGTTGATTTTTTCCGTCAAATGAGGAAGAGTTAAAATCTTTTACTTTTGAAAATTGTTTTTTATATCTTTCGGAGTAATCCCAGCCAGGGGCCCTGACATGATAAGCCTCATATGGATTAGGCTCTGGATATTCAATTGTTTTTTCTGAAACGATTGGTACAGGCAGGATAGCAATGCCGTTTGATGATAATACTCGATGTATTTCTGAAATCGCTTTTTGATCGTCTGGTACGTGCTCTAAAACGTGTGAAGCAAAAACAAAATCATAGCTTTCAGACTTAAATGGAAGGTTTTCAAGATTGACATTATGAGTTACACCTTTCATGTTCAAGTCTGCAGTTTCATAACTTTTAAACTTATTTGATAAATATTTTTCTAAAAAAGGCTCTGGAGCAAAATGAAGAACTCTGATGCTTTTAGGTTCTAGCTCTTTGATAATCGTTTCAAGTACTAAAAATTGAAGGCGATGCCTTTCAAGGGATTTGCAACTTGGGCACATTGCATTTTTTCTAATACCTGTTGTCGGCCTTACATCCATAAATGGGCCAGAGTATTGGCAAATAGGGCATTCAAATCTTTCTTTTTCGCTGTGATTTCGCTTAAACTTTATAATTATAAATTTACGTTTAATGCTTTTAAGTAGTTGTTTTAGTATCATGAAACTTACCTTCACGTGATGAGCGTAATTGAATGCCAAAATATTATATGCTTAATAAATAGAGGGGACATCGTTTTTTAATTAATACATATTGTTGGTATAAATCTCTCATTTTTAAAAATGGATTTAATATGAAACCTTTAGTTTCTGTGTATATTACTACACATAATAGAGCTGAACGCTTAATTTTAGCTATTAATTCAGTTTTAATGCAAACCTATCAGAATATTGAAATTATTGTTTCGGATGATGGCTCAAAAGATAATACGAAAGCAGTCGTTTCAAATTTAATGAAGCAATATCATAATATTAGGTATACAAGAAATGATGAATCACGTGGTGCTAACCATGCTAGAAATAAAGCATTAGCGATGGCGAAAGGTGAGTTTATAACAGGTTTAGATGATGATGATTTATTTACTCCTACTCGAGTGGCATTCTTCGTTTTAAATTGGGATGATGAGTATTCGTTTATTTGTGATAATTTTGTGAATTCAAAAAAATTAGAAATGAAGCCACATTATGAGAAAACAACTAATCATATTATAACGTTAAGTGAAATGTTATTTTGTAATATGGCTTCAAATCAAATTTTCACTAAAACATCTAGGCTTAAAAAAATAAATGGATTTAATGAAAACTTGAGGAGATTGCAAGACTGGGATTGTTGGCTTCGAATGGTTGTAGAATATGGCAATGCAATGAGGTTTAATGAAAAGTCATATATTATGCATCACGATGAATTAATTCGAGTGTCAAAAAGCATTTCATCTCTTGAGGCTTATAAAGCTCTTGTAAAGGTAAATCCTGAATTATTTCCCCCTATGAAAGATGATTTCATAAATAAATATATCTTAAAAACTGTGCCAATAAAGTATTGTGACTGTTTCATCTATAGCTCACTCTGGGAGCTTCAGAGAATAATTGTAGTGATTCAACAAAAGATTCAAAAAAAACTTGCACGGAAATTTGACTCAGATTCGATATGAGTAAAATTTCAAAATAGATACTTTCTAGAGTTGATTGACATAATAAGGATTTAAGTTTGAAAATTTGTATTCTTCTTGCGACATATAATGGCGAATCTTTTTTAAAGGAGCAGTTAGATAGCTTAATTAATCAAACAGAAAAAAATTGGTTTTGTCTCATTAGAGATGATGGCTCTCAGGATAAAACCCTTGAAATTATAAAAAACTATTGTGTTAAAGATTCTCGATTTTTTTTATTAATGGATGAAGAGGGGCCTCAGGGTAATGCTAAAGACAACTTTTCTTTGTTGATGCAGGCTGGTTTAAAAACTAAAGCTAATTACTTTCTTTTCAGCGATCAAGATGATGTTTGGATGCATTCTAAAATAGAAATATTATGCTCTGAATTTACAAAACATAATATCAATAGGCCTTTTTTAATTCACCATGACCTTGAAGTTGTTTGCCAAGACCTAACTATTTTGAGCCCTTCTTTCATAGACTTTTCACGTTTAGATAGTTGTGCAAGTTTCGCGAGGTTACTTGGGCGTAATACAGTTACCGGTTGTGCTACTGCGTGCAATAGAAAGCTAATTGAAATAATCCTACCCATACCCCCTGATGCTATAATGCATGATTGGTGGCTAGGTCTCACTGCATCTTATTTAGGGGAATTGTATTTTCTAGATAAAGCACTAATTAAGTATCGGCAGCATAATGGTAATGTATTAGGGGCTAGACCCTTTAGAGTTAGAGTTCCGCTTCTACTAACCCCGGAAAAAATTAAAAATAGTCTATTTCCCTTCTATAAAACTATATTGCAAGCTAAAGCGTTTTTGAGGTTAATAGATGGTAATAAAAGCTTATCAAGGAGTAACTATTCTGTTTTAAAAATGTATTGCCAGATATTATCTATTACAAGGTTTCAAAGAATTCAAACTGCTTTTCGTTTTGGCTATTTCCAAAAAAACTGGTTTATTAAAGGGAAAATTTTTATTAAATTGCTTCTATATACTTCAAAGTTCCATGATATGGATAAATAATGATTTCAGTTTGTATGGCAACTTATAACGGGGAAAAGTACATATTTAAACAGCTCGAGTCAATTCTCTCTCAATTAGAAGTTGATGATGAGCTCATTATTTCTGATAACTTATCTGATGACGGAACCCTTGAAATAATTAAATCATTTAACGATCAACGGATCAAACTATTTACTCTTGAGCATGACCCTATATTGCTACAATCTTTCAAAGGAGTTGAAAAAACAATAACTAAAAACTTTGAGAATGCTTTAAAACGAGCAAAAGGTGAGTATATTTTTTTATCGGACCAAGATGATATCTGGAATAAAAATAAGGTAGCTGAATCTATCAAGCACTTGGGGAAATATGATTTAGTTATGTCTAATGCGGAGCTTATTGATGGCCATGGTAATACTGTCAAAGATAAGCTTTATAATGATAACCCGATAAATGCAAAGGTTTTGTCATTTCGACATCGTGGGTGTCTATTGGCCTTTAAGCGAAATATCCTCTCCATCTCTTTACCTTTCCCAAAAAATCTTTTATATCATGACTATTGGATTGGGATTCTTGCAGAAAGTGCAGGACAAACATTATTTATAGATCAGCCTCTTGTTTTGCATCGTCGAGGTATTGGAAATGTATCAACTGATGTTACTCAGGGGTCAAATAACAGCTTCTTTTATAAAATAAAATATAGAACTATATATTTTATTTTATGTTTTAATAGAATAATTTTAAATCGATAATATGAACAAACATAAATACAGTTTGTTAAAGCTATTTCATTTCCTATCGGGCTTTTTCTTATCATGGATATATGCTTTTTTTCTCTTAAAAAGAGATAAGCGGATAGTTTTCAGTTCGACGAATAATGAACATTTTATTTTTAATTCTAAAAGTTTGTTTATCGACCAGAAAGCGGAATTTGAGAGCGCTGGCTTTCAAGTTTTTTTTGTGATGAACGACCCAGTGAAAAGGAAGCTGCTTAATAAACAATTTCCTAACGCTTTTATTTCAAATAAAGGTATTAAAAATAAGTTATTTATTCTTAAATCTGCAGTGTGGGTAATTAGCACTCTTGATCTACCTGTTTCAGGTTTGTTCTTATCTCGAAATCGCTTTGTCTATCAGTTAGGACACGGTACACCAATTAAAAATATTGGTTTAATGGAAGCAAAGTGTTCTCTAGTTAAAAAGCTATATTATAAAGCTAATGCAACTAACATATCTCTGTTTTTAAGCCCTTCTAAGTTTTTTCAAAGCTATATTGCTGATGCATTTGGGGTAAATATAAATAAGGTTGTTGTTGCACCTCAGCCTAGAAATGATGCTCTTTTGGCAGGTGGGCAACCGTTAATGACGTTGAGGGACGATGTGAATAGCAAATTAATCTTATATTGCCCAACATGGCGACCATTCTCTAATTTAAGATTATTTCCTTTTGAGAGGGTGGATTTATCATTGTTGAATTCATATTTGAAAGAGAAAAACTGTAAGCTATTACTGCGCTTACACCCATTATTTGAAGGTGACTTATCACAATATGAAAGGTCTAATATTGTGATATTTGATAGTAATATATGTCCTGAAATATCCGATGTTTTAGTGGATATAGATGCGCTTATTACCGACTACTCAAGTATTTATTGTGATTATTATCTTTTAGATAGACCCGTTGCTTTTATCCCTTACGACTTATCAATATACACTCAAAAAATAGGTTTTTCTTTTGACTATAAAGAGCTAACTTCTAATTGTTATTTAGAAAATTTATCGCAATTTCAGCTGTTTGTTAGCGAGGTTGCACAAAGCTCCTTTGATATTACTGAGCAGATAAGAATTAAACATCGTTTAAATGTTATTGCGGAACAAAGTGCAGGCTCGTTTAATTATGATTTAATATTAAAAAAGTATGGGGAATTAGAGTGAACATTATTACCTTTGGTACATTTGATGTGTTCCATGTTGGCCATATTCATATTTTAGAGCGGGCTGCTGGCTTAGGTAGCAAGTTAATTGTTGGCGTATCTTCAGACCAATTAAATTACAAAAAAAAAGGACGTACGCCAGTTTATTGTGAAAAAGATCGTCTTAAAATTATTTCTTCATTGAGTTGTGTTGATGAAGTGTTTGTTGAAGAGTCTTTAGAGCTTAAAGCACAATATATTAAAGATTATGAGATAGATATTCTAGTGATGGGGGACGACTGGGAAGGAAAGTTCGATCACTTTTCTGAATTTTGCCAAGTTATCTATTTTCCAAGGACGCCTTCAATTTCAACAACTGAAATTATTGAAGTTGTTAAAGCGATCGAGTAAATTATCTCGCCCCAAACCCCGTTAACATGGTTTTTAGCGTCTTAAAAAATATATTCACGTCTAACCAGAATGATAGGTGCTTAATATAATACAAGTCATGTGCGAGCTTCTCTTTCGTGGTTTCAGTGTCTGCTGTATACCCTTGTACTGTCTGAGCCCAGCCAGTAATGCCTGGCTTTACCATATGACGATAGCCGTAGAATGGGATCTCTTTCTCAAAGTCTTTCACAAAAGCTTGCTGCTCTGGTCGAGGGCCGATTAATGCCATCTCTCCTTTTAATACATTAAAGAACTGCGGAATTTCATCAATACGTGTTTTGCGTATGAGTTTACCGACTCGAGTTACTCGCGCATGTTCATCGGGGGCAAATTTACTGCCCGCTTTAGGGCAACCTATTTCCATACTTCGAAATTTGTATATTTTAAAAGGTTTACCGCCTTGGCCTATGCGAATTTGCGTATAAAGGACATCTCCGCGACTCTCTAGTTTAATAATGGCACTAATTATTAGCGCTAAAGGGGCTAGTAAAGGTAGGCTACAAAGAATAAGGGCTGATTCCCATCCTCTTTTGACAATGCAGTAACTCGGATTTGCACGCAATGAGCCAAGCGTATTTTCAGATAAGTGCGTTGTGTGAACTTTTCCTTCAATCATCTCTCTGATCGTTTCTGAGTGGTATACAGCGATGTTATTGATGCTACAGTCGGCAATGAACTTTTCTTGCTCTGCATTTAATGGATTATGGAGGTTAACAACTAACCCTTGTTCAATCTTGTTAAAAAGATAAGGGGCTTCTATTACTTGCAGTTCAATACGTGGGTTTTCACTGAGAGTTTTAATATCAAAATTATTGATGGCACTTAGTGTTAATGTGGACTCTTTACGACTAATCAGTGTGCTCAGAAATAGCCAAAACAACACTATAATAAAACCATATAGAAGTGTAGGACGAGAGTAATCAATGCGTAATAAAACAATCGCAATGATAGCAACGCTATAAACCGATAACATGACCGGGAAAATATATAATTTCTTATCAACCAATAGATAATTGGTTACTTTAGGCAAGATGGCTACACAGCTTAAATATACTGCAATGGTGATCAATAAACTGTTATGCACTGTGTCTAATGAGAGTGGCATTAATAACGCGATATAGCTGTAAATAAGCAATACGCCAATAGCGTAAGCGATATAAGGAATGGCAAGGATTTTGTTGATTTTACGCATCTGGGTTTATTACTTTTGGCTTAATTTTATGGGCGCTAGCGTAGCATATAATAATATTTTTTTTGTTATTTAAAACAATAATTGCTACTTAGCGCTTTACTGTTTTAATACATAATTTTCTATAAATTATCTTTATAATACCAGTAGAATCCAATGACTTTTTTGACGTATTGCTGTGTTTCTGGGTAGGGAGGGATCTGTTTATTGTAACGCCTTACTGTGCCTTCTCCGGCATTATATGCCGCCAATGCTAACTCTTTACTTTTAAACTCTTTTAATAGCTTATTTAAATATAGTGCACCTGCATTGATGCTTTGTTTAGGATCAAAGGGATCATCAACACCAAATCGTTCTGCGGTGACGGGCATCAATTGCATCAACCCCTGCGCGCCTGCAGAAGAAACGGCTTTACGTCGATAGCTCGACTCTGCGGTGATCACTGCATGCAAAAACTCGGGTTCTAACTGGTATTTTTGTGCTGCATTAACAATGAGCGGGTGATATCTGTTTTGAAGCGTTTTATTACGTGGAACGCTAATGTTGGTATAGCTTTTCTCTTTCCAGTTTTTAAAGGTAGCAGGTGCTTTATTAGTTTCACTTCTCAGCAACAACCGATATTTATCATTCACCTTGCGTTCAGAGAAGTGCTGATTACCATTACTATCAATATAGATATAAATATCCGCCTGCACTAATTGTGAAAAAAATATGCTTAAAAATATTACGAGGATATTTTTATTGATAGTTAATTTTAGCAATACAGGCATAACTTACTTCACCACTGGTAAAGTAGATTGTGCATTACTGTTCGTTTGCATTGCTTGTGATGGTCTGGGTTTATCAATGTTAGCCAGTTGTTTATCACGAGGATAAAGATATCGAGCGTAATCGAGTATCTGCTTTGCTTTTTCTGGTTGGCTATTATGTTGATAAGCGAGGTAAAGGATCACGTAAAAAAACGATTTTGGTGTTTTTTCTAATGTTTTTTCTGTCCAAGTGATGACTGATTGAATCTCTTCTTTATTATCGGTTTGTACGGCGATTGCTAAACGGAAATGACTCAGGTGAAAATCAAACCGGTCTTGAAATACTAATGGATTGACAATATCCATTAGTAAGTTTATATCTGGGTTTTTACTACGCTCATAGGTCGTTATTTTAGCGATGGTGTAAAGGTTACTGAGCATGAAAATAGCAGTAAAAATTGGGATTAATAGCGCAAAAATACGTAGTGCAAAGGTAGGCCTAAATTGTTGCTCTTCGTTTTTCTTATGCTCACTGTCTATATAAAAGACTAATACGATCAGCACTAGCCAGTGTAATGCTGAATGATATAGTGGGTACTCAGTTTGAGTATGTAACGCGATCGGTACCACTAATGCTAATAAACTAAGTGCTTTCTTTAATCCGAAACCTTTTAAGGTTGAAAGGAAACCTATGATCAATAATAGTATTGCGGTGATTGGAACTATTCCGCCCTCTACCGCCCAGAAAAGCGTATCGTTATGCGGGTGTGTTAAGTGTTGTGAGTTTGCAGGTACCTCGCCATTTTTTACTCGTTGCGCATAACTCTCTAAATATGCCTTTTCAAAGCTACCATAACCAGAGCCAATTAATGGCTTTTCTGCAATCATTGATAAACTATGGGTATACTTAACAACTCGCTTGTTATCTTGGGTTATATTCTCCATATGACCAGAGCGTATCTTAAGCATGTCATGCTTTAACGTGCCACATCCAATACCCAATAGAATTGCAATTAAGAATAAGACCAGTTTTCTGCGATTATTGTGCCAAGCCCATGGAATAAATAATAATAAGGATATTGCGCCTCCTAGATATGCCACACGAGAAATGGTTACGACGATAACCCAGATATTCAGCATAACGGTGAGCAACAAAAAGGCTTGTAGTTTCTTACACTCAATTTGTTGTAATAAATAGCCCGCTAAAATCAGTGTGGTTGCCATGAAAGAAGCGAGGACATTGGGTTGTTGAAAAATCCCATAGGGACGGCCATAACCGACATCGTAACCAAAGATGTTATCGACGGGTAACAGGTAATCTTGCATTAGGCTGTAACAAGCCTGAAGAAAGCCTGCCAGTACAATGAGCAATAATAAACGCTGTAGGAAAACGGCATTAAAGCGCATTTGCTGTAGGCTGACGAACAGTAAAAAACCGGCAAACAAGCCAATTAAGCGGGTATAACTTTGCTCGGCGAGGGCGTTATTAGGGTAAAAAACGGGGATTAAAAAAAGAATGCAGGCGATGAGAAAAACAATCGTTAATCGAGAATAAAATATCTTTTGGGCTTCGGTTACCTTCCATAAACCGATGCCAATTAAGGTGGAGAAGAATATCCAAACAACGTTATTTTGCGCTAGCTCTAAGCCACTTCCGCCTTGATTATGTTGAAAGTAGTGTGCACCTAAACCCATTAATAGCGCAAAGGTGATCATAAAGGCGCGATTTAGTTTGTGTTGAATATCCATGCTGATTGTTAATTCCGTTTCTATATTGATGCGTTCCCTTAAATAATCAGGGAACGTGTTTTCTCAAGTGCTTAAGGTTGGTAAATAAAAGCCTGCTTACTTATTTAAAATTGGCTTTAAGAATTGTCCTGTGTAACTACCTTTCACGTTAATGACCTCTTCAGGGCGACCCGTTGCAATGATTTCACCACCACCATTACCACCCTCTGGTCCAAGGTCGATGATCCAGTCTGCGGTTTTAATGACGTCTAAGTTATGCTCGATAATAACGATGGTATTGCCGTGGTCACGCAGAGTATGAATGACTTTAAGTAACTGAGCAATATCATGGAAGTGTAATCCCGTTGTTGGTTCATCAAGAATATAGAGGGTTTTACCTGTATCACGTTTTGATAACTCTTTTGCTAGCTTAACGCGTTGTGCCTCACCGCCAGAAAGGGTAGTTGCAGCTTGTCCCAAACGAATGTAAGAGAGGCCGACATCCATTAATGTTTTTAATTTACGAGCAATAGAGGGGACGACTTCAAAAAACGTGAAAGCATCTTCAACGGTCATATCTAAAGTTTCGTGGATGTTTTTACCTTTGTATTTTACCGATAAAGTTTCGCGGTTATAGCGCTGTCCTTTACAGGTATCGCAGGGGACATAAACATCGGGTAAAAAGTGCATCTCTACTTTGATAACACCATCACCTTGACAGGCTTCACAGCGTCCACCTTTAACATTAAAGCTAAATCGGCCCGGCTTGTAACCTCGAGCTCGTGACTCGGGAGTGGCTGCAAACAGCTCTCGAATAGGGGTGAAAATGCCGGTATAGGTTGCCGGGTTGGAGCGTGGCGTCCGTCCTATTGGACTTTGGTTAATGTCGACTACTTTATCGAGGTGATCTAAACCCGCCATTTTTTTGTATGGAGAAGCAGTAATGGTGGTCGCTTTATTCAACTTAGTTTGAGCAAGCGGAAATAGGGTATCGTTAATCAGTGTTGATTTTCCTGAGCCTGATACGCCAGTTACACAGGTGAGTATGCCAACCGGGACCTCTAATGTGACCGATTTTAGGTTGTTACCCGTTGCTTCTTCTAATTTCAGCCATTTATCGGTTAATGGTGTGCGTTCACTCGGTATTGTAATTTCTTTACGACCACTTAAATAATCTGCAGTGAGTGATTTTTTCTCTTTCAGAATCTGCTTGTAATTACCCTGAGCGATGATTTCTCCGCCGTGAATACCAGCACCTGGGCCAATATCGATGATATGGTCAGCTTGACGAATCGCATCTTCATCGTGTTCAACCACGATCACCGTATTACCTAAATCTCGTAGGTGAGTCAGCGTTTTAAGTAAGCGCTCATTATCACGTTGATGCAGACCAATAGAGGGTTCATCTAATACATACATAACCCCCATTAAGCCCGCGCCAATTTGGCTGGCTAAACGAATTCGCTGTGCTTCACCACCAGAAAGGGTATCGGCACTTCGTTCTAGGCTGAGGTAATTAAGGCCAACGTTAACTAAAAAGCTAAGGCGTTCAAGGATCTCTTTTAATATTTTTTCAGCTATTTTGGCTTTTTGACCTGTTAGCTTAATGCTTTTAAAGAAGGCTTCCGCTTCAGCAATCGATAACTGTGAAACGTATGGCAGGTTAACATCGTTGATAAAAACATGGCGTGAAGACTGCTTTAAACGCGAGCCATCACAGCTACTGCAATGTTGTCGGTTCATATATTTTTCAAGATATTCACGCATCGCGCTAGAGTCAGTCTCTCGATAACGGCGTGCACGATTTGGAATAACACCCTCGAATGCATGTGAGCGCGTCATACTATCGCCACGATCATTAAAATAGATAAAAGAGATTTTCTCTTTGCCACTGCCTTGTAATACTATTTTTTGTTGCTTTGCGGTTAATGCTTTAAAGGGGGTGAAGACAGAGAAACCATAGTGTTCAGCGACGGCATGTAATAGTTGAAAATAATAATTAGATTTCTGACTCCAGCCTGCTATCGCGCCTTCGGCAAGGCTTAAGTTTTTATCGGTGACTGCAAGCTTAGGGTCAAAGTATTGTTCAATGCCCAATCCATCACAAGTCTCACAGGCACCTGCTGGATTATTAAAAGAGAATATGCGTGGTTCTAGCTCGGTAATGCTATAGCCACACTTTGGACAGGCAAAGTTGGCTGAAAACATTTGTTCTGCTTGATCGCCATCCATAAAGGCAACAATTGCTGTGCCGTTGCTTAAACCCAGTGTCGTTTCTATCGACTCCGCTAAACGTTGCTTAATATCATCACGTACTTTAAAACGGTCAACCACGACTTCAATGGTGTGTTTTTTATGTAATTCGAGCGTCGGTGGATCGCTCAAATCGCAAATGTCGCCATCAATACGTGCGCGTAAAAATCCTTGCGCAGCTAAGCTTTCAAAGGTTTTAACGTGTTCACCTTTACGCTCTTTCACAATGGGAGCGAGTAACATCATTTTACTGCCCGCAGGGTTTTCTAAAATGGCATCAACCATCTGACTGACAGTTTGTGCATTGAGCGTAATGTCATGTGTTGGACAACGCGGATCACCGATACGTGCAAACAGTAAACGGAGGTAATCGTAAATCTCAGTGATAGTACCCACTGTAGAGCGAGGGTTATGAGAAGTCGACTTTTGTTCAATGGAGATAGCAGGAGATAAGCCTTCAATATGCTCAACATCAGGCTTTTCCATTAACGATAGAAATTGGCGAGCATAGGCTGATAGCGACTCAACATAACGACGTTGCCCTTCTGCATATAACGTATCAAAAGCAAGTGAGGACTTACCTGAGCCAGAAAGACCGGTAATTACCACTAATTTGTCTCTCGGAATAGTAAGATCTATATTTTTCAAGTTGTGAGTTTTTGCGCCACGAATTTCAATATTGTCCATTTTTCTCGCCTAATAACACTGTTAATTCAAACAGTATACATGAATAGAAAGGATCTGCTCAACGTCTCTTTTTTAGCTGTAATGTTAACCCTAACATTTTCTTTTTTAAAAAAAGAGAATATCTTTGAGGGACTATCTCATTTGTATTGGAACATGATGAATCGATTCTTCTTTTTTCTTCTTATATTGTTTTCGGGAAATCTTTTTGCCTCAGAAAATCTGCCTCCTTTATTAGTGGCTGAAGACAATTATTCTCGTAGTGACTTCACCCTAAATCTATTTGTTGATCATGAACAAAAATTAACCATACAAGACATTAGCAATGGACAATTAACATCTATTGAAACAAGTTCTCGTTTTAATATTCCTATTGAAGAAGCTAACTATTGGTTCTCATTTACTTTGAAAAATAACGGGCTAGAGGCAGTAAAGCGAGTAATACAGTTTGATGAGCCTTTTCTTTTTAATGCTGATATCTATTATCAACAGCCTAATGGAGTTTGGGTTGAAGAAAAAAATGGCCTATCTGTACCGCTAAAAGAAAGAGCTGTGCCTAATCGTTTGCCTGTCTTTATCGTTCCTCTCGAGGCGGGAGAGTCTAAAAAAATATACCTGATGATGAATTGTAAGCAAGACTTGCTTACGGTCGGGATCACGGTAAAAGCTGTTGAGTCATTTTTAATTGATGAGCAGTTCGAGGTTGCTGGATACTGGTTCTTTTTTGGCATATCACTAGCGATGCTACTTTATAACCTGTTTTTACTTTTTTCGCTTCGCGATGAACTGTACATCTATTACACCGCTTATTGTGCATCATTCTTTATTTTTGTGCTGATGTATAGTGGCTATGATCTTTATTTTGTCACTCAGCCGGCTAGCCATTATGATTTAGTCGTTTCAATCTCTATCTCTGTTGCTTGCTTAACTTTATTTATTCGCAAATTATTAAACAGCCCAGTAACCTTGCCCTATCTAGATAAATTGATGCTCTTCATCGCTTTCATTTTTATATTACAAGGGGCGTTGACTTATATTGATATCAGTAATTATTACTTCGTTGTTTTTATTGGCCTACCAGCTACCTTGGTGCTCTTTTTTATTGGTATTTACGCTTTTTATAAGAATATTGAGCTATCTAACTATCTTGTTTTTGGCATGAGCTGGCATATATTAGGGCTGTTTGCGATTGCGGCTGTTAATGCTGGGGTTATTGAGCATAATTTTGTCAGTCGTTATGGTTTTATGATTGGCTCCATGGTTGAAGTATTTGTTTTTTCATTAGCTTTGTCGCATCGCGTTCGCTTATTGCAAGAGAAAAAAAATGAGTTTCAATATGCTTTAATCGAACGAGAACAGAGAGAGAAAACGGCACTTAAAATAGAAGTTGCTCGTAATCAAAAAGCATTAGAAGATGCACAAATTAAGATGACTCGATTACAGCAAGTGGATGACTTAACAGGATTGTTTAATCGCCCCTATTTTGATGAGGAGTTTGAACGCGAATGGCAATTGATGCAATCAAAGCGACAGCCCTTAGCGATTATTTTATTAGAGTTTAATGAATTAGCACTGTTTTGTGATAAATATGGAAAAGAAACGGCTGATTATACGTTGCGATTGTTGGCGCAAAAATTAGTTGGTTGTGTTGGACACGATGCGGATATCGTTGCTCGTTATGGTGATAATCAATTTGCTGTTCTCTTGCCAAATTACAATAAGAATAAATGCAATGCATTAATACATAAAATTGAAGTATCGACGGACTTAGTAAAAATACCCTTTAAAGAATCACAATCGGGACAGATAGATATTATGGTGGTGGGGGATGCACTTATCCCAGCTAACGAGATCCGTTATACGATGTTTTTAGATCATGTAGAATCATTGCTAGCACAGCCAACGGATTGAATATTCAATTGGGTTTTACGGAGAGTTTAAGAAATTTGTAACATGTAAATAAGGTATTTTAAAGGCCAGTTAATCATAGAATATAAATTTATGATTAGCCGGCCTTTTACTTACTTGTCAATTATTATGCGATTTTTAAAACTGCGTTTTGACCGCCGTCATTCATACCGTTATCAACATAGTTATCGGCACCTGTGGGTAACAACATCGATTGTTCACCTGTACTATTTGTCACCTGAAAAATATATTGAAAGCCTTCACAAGTCGCGGTTGATACGTTAAATGCCACCTTAAACTTGCCACTTTTGAGTTTTTTAAACTCAATTGTTTGCCAGTCATTATGCTCCGAAAGCAGAGAGATACTATCTGCATCCGCAGCATCTTTGCTTTCAATCTCAAACGTAATTTTTACTTCTGGTTTAGATTTTAAGTACTGTTTTTTAATGCTCATAATTATTAACTCATAAAGTGATAAAGAGGATATAGATAATTTACTGCAACTACTGGTTAATTTCTAGCCGTATTTTAAAATTTTAGTTCATATTGCAAATTGTTGATTAATAATGGATTGTGTAAACGCTTTTTTAAGATAAAAACCACGTGGACGGACTTTAATGATTGTCCCATCTTCTCCATAAGCTTCAGTCAGTACTTTTCCATTGGCCGCTTTGGGTCTAAGTTGAAGTACATCGCCATCTCGTGCGCTGATAGACTCTATTTTACCAAGTGCAATCTTTTCCATTAGCTCTAGCCAGTCGGCTTTAAGTTGTTGTTCTTGGTAGGCTGACGCTGTCCATAAGAAACCACTGCCGACAATCCTATCTGCTAAGGAAACACTTCGTTCTCCCTGAACTGGGACCCACAATACTTGGCTTAGTTTATTACGAATATTACTGTTTTCCCAAGTTAGACCTGTGGTATTTAAAATAGGTGTGGAGCAGACAAAGGTGGTTTCTAATACTTTGCCAAATTGATCAATCGGAATTGTTTTTAATTCAATGCCTAAATGTTTAAAGTCTTGCTCTGGTTTACTGCCGGCCGTGGCGCCTAAGTGCCACTCGATCAGTTGACCGACCCATCCTTTATTAGTACGAAGATCCTTGGCCATCTTTATTCCAGCCTGTTCGGCAAGTTCATGCAATGAATAACCTGCTATTTTTTCACAAAGTGAGAGTAACTCATGGCTGGTTTTAGGTGGTGCAATCATCTTCACGCTGGTCTCTGTAGGTGATTTGAGAGATGAATATTAATATAGTTATATAACTATTCAAGGTTATTCATCTCTTTATCAAGTAGCTTACACAGAGTTATCCACTTTTTATGTGAGTAACTCATAATTGTAGTTATCTTCTATGACAGTTTTAATTTTCTACTAATAACTTTTTAAATAAACGTGATCATTGGCTAATTTAACAGCTAAATTATAGGTTAAAGATTGAAATGGTTGAAATTTGAACTAAGGAGATATTCACATTGAGGTGTGAATTATTACTACTGTTTATAAATACAGTTTATATTTGTGCGTGCCGTATTTACAGTCTTAAGTACATGATTATTAACAAATAAAAGGTTGGTAAACAAAAAAAATAAAGATCTTGCATATTACCTAAAAGATCTTTTTTCTCTTTGTAAGATCATTATGCACAAACTTATGCACAGTTTTCGTGGATATGTATCACTTTTCTTCATATCAGTTTGATGGGGTTAAGATTCTGTGAAAGAATGCCCCATTATTTCAATATAGTGCCTTACCCCAAAAAAATAATTCAAAGGGTTTGGTCTAACCTTAAAGGTGTATTTAGTGATAGATACTGACGGCTATCGTCCAAATGTAGGTATCATCATCTGTAATAAAAATGGCCAGGTTTTATGGGCGAAACGATATGGACAGCACTCTTGGCAGTTCCCACAAGGCGGAATTAAAGAGGGCGAGACGCCTGATCAGGCAATGTATCGAGAGTTATATGAAGAAGTTGGTCTAAAACCTGAACATGTTAAGCTGCTAGCAACCAGCCGTTCATGGTTGCGCTATAAATTGCCTAAACGTTTAGTGCGATGGGATTCCCCGGAGCCCGTATGTATTGGACAGAAACAGCGTTGGTTTTTATTACAATTGATAAGCAATGATAAGCAGATTGAGTTTGAGGCTTGTGGACACCCTGAATTTGATGATTGGCGATGGGTAACCTATTGGTATCCTGTCAGACAGGTTGTTTCTTTCAAACGAGAAGTTTACCGCAAAGCATTAAAAGAGTTCTCTGCGGTGGCCTTTTCACTCATGAAAAGTAACAGCGAGAAAAAAAGAGGTAAACGTTATCGTCGCCCAAACAATAAGGGCAATTAATTTCGCTATCGGTTAAGTAGAGGTATTGAATGTTAAGTCAGTTACGCCATATAGTTGAGCAAGTGGGTAATGCCACCAACCTCACTTTAGCGATGGATACCTTAGTAAAGCAAACCAAATCAGTGATGGAAGTCGACTGTTGCACGATTTATATTACTGATGATGGCACACAAAAACTTAATTTAATGGCCAGCGAAGGGTTATTAAGCCAAGGGGAAACAAGGCACCATCTCAAATTTGGTGAAGGTATCGTTGGCTTAATACATCAAAAAGGTGAGCCGTTAAATCTTGCCAATATTACTGAACATCCCCATTATAAATACTTACCGGGAAGCCAAGAAGATGACTTTAGTTCCTTTTTAGGCACTCCAATTATTCATCAAAGACAAGTGTTAGGGGTGTTAGTTGCCCAACAAAAAATCCCTCGTTTATTCAGTGAGCTTGAAGAATCTTTCTTAGTTACTCTGGCGATGCATTTAGCCAGTGTATTAGCTAATTCTGGGTTACGTTTACAAATTAACGAAGACCAACACCCTAGTAGTGCTTTACACCTTCAAGGTAGCCCTGCGAGTTCAGGTATTGCCATCGCTCCCGCTTATGTAGTGCGACCTATTTTAACGCTTGATGAAGTTGAAATAGAAAAAAGTCATTCACCAAGTAAAGATATTTTACTGTTTGAGATGATGCTGAAAAAGTGTCGAGATGAGTTTTCTAGTATGGCGCTAACGTTAAAGGAGCAACTATCTAAAGAAGCCTTTGCGTTGTTTGATATTTATTCACATGTTTTAAAAGACAAAGCCTTTATCGATGCGATTAGGTTACAAATTAATGAGCAGCACTTAACCGCTTCTAGTGCAATAAAAGTCGTTTCAGAGTCCTTTATTGCACAGTTTGAAGCGATGTCAGACGCTTATTTACGTGAAAGAGCAAGTGATATTCGTGATGTTGCTCAGCGTCTTTTATATCATTTAACACAGCAGGTAGATGAGCACATTAAACTACCAGATAAGCTCATTTTAGTGGCGAATGAGGTAACACTTTCGATGCTTGCAAGTGTTCCCACAGAGCATCTCCACGGTATTATCTCAGTGCACGGTGGCGTAAGTTCGCATGTGGCTATTTTAGCAAGAGCGCTTGGCGTTCCTGCTGTCATGGGAGTACCACTTTCATTAATTAATCTAAATCAGCAGATGTTGATTATTGATGGTTATGCCGGTGCCGTGGTGATATTTCCGACTCAGCCACTAATAAAGCATTATCAACAGCTTTTAGCTGAAGAGGATGAGCTTAAACTACTGGTTTCTGGCGGCGAGCATAAACCTGCATTAACTGTAGATGGACAGAAAATAGATATTTTGCTTAATACAGGTTTGAATGCCAACCAGCATGGTGCTGTTGAAGGGCAGTTTGATGGTATTGGTTTATATCGTAGTGAACTTCCTTTTATGCTCACCAATGTTTTTCCGACAGAGCTTGAGCAAGTTGCCATTTATCAAACCTTATTAACACAATATCGTACCTTACCTGTCACTATGCGTACACTTGATATCGGTGGTGATAAGCAGCTGAGTTACTTCCCTATTGTTGAAGATAACCCTTTTCTTGGTTGGCGTGGTATCCGTTTAACCTTAGATCACCCCGAAATATTTTTAATGCAAATTCGAGGTATGCTGAGCGCGAACCTGCATACACAGAATTTACGTATTATGTTACCAATGGTGAGTAATATTGAGGAAGTGGTTGAAGCTAAGTTGCTGATTTACCAGGCGTGGAATGAGATAAAGTATGAACTTGGGCTAACTCCTGAAGCATTCCCTATTCCGCCGATCGGTGTCATGATTGAAGTACCCGCATCAATTTTTATCATTAAACAATTGGCTCAACAGGTCGACTTTCTTTCTATTGGTAGTAATGATCTCATTCAATACTTACTTGCGGTGGATCGAAATAACAGCCGTGTCGCCTCATTATTTGATAGTTACCACCCTGCCGTATTGCAGTGCCTTAAAATGATAATTGATAATGCGCAAGAAGGGGAACTTGAAGTGAGTGTTTGTGGTGAATTAGCAGGCGATCCAATTGGTGCGATGATTTTATTAGGGCTGGGCTATAAAAAACTGAGTATGAATGCCAATAATATGGGAAAAATTAAATATTTAATTAATAACGTCCCAATGCATGAGTTAAATAATTGTATTGAGATAGCGTTAGAGGCGAACAGTGGCGCGGAAATTCGTACTGTTTTTGTTAATTACTTAGATAGGAAAGGCCTTGGTGGCTTTATTCGAGCCGGTAAGTAAATAACAAATAGCAAGCTTTAAGGGCGCCCTTAAAGCTTGCTAAAGCGTTAGTTATTGCTTTTGTTCCGCAGCACGGCACGCAGCTGCCGTAAATAATACATCCGTTGAACTATTAAGGGCAGTTTCAGCTGAATCTTGCACAACACCGATAATAAAGCCGATTGCAACGACTTGCATTGCCACTTCATTTGGCACACCAAACAAGCCACAAGCGAGTGGAATTAATAATAATGAACCACCAGCAACACCCGATGCACCACAGGCAGAAACGGCTGCTACCACACTGAGTAAAATAGCCGTCGCAATATCAAATTCGATCCCTAAAGTATGCACTGCCGCTAATGTTAAAATGGTAATAGTGATAGAAGCACCAGCCATATTAATCGTTGCACCAAGTGGAATAGATACTGCATAAGTATCTTCATGCAGATCTAATTGCTTACATAACTCCATGTTTACAGGAATGTTAGCCGCTGAACTTCGAGTAAAGAATGCCGTTACGCCTGACTCGCGTAAACATTTAAATACTAGTGGATAGGGGTTAGTACGTAACTTGAAGTAAACCAGTGCTGGGTTTACTGCAAGTGCGACAAATAACATGCAGCCGATTAATACTAACAGCAATTGAGAGTAACCTAATAGGGCTGAGAAACCTGTTTCAGCAACTGTTTGTGCGACTAAACCAAATATACCGATAGGTGCAAAGCGGATCACGATATGCACGATTTTAGTGATAGCGCTCGATACATCATGTAAGGTACTTTTAGTACTTTTATTTGCATGTTGTAGTGCAAAACCTAACCCTAATCCCCATGCTAAAATGCCGATGAAGTTACCGGTTACAATCGCGTTAACTGGGTTATCAACAATTTTAAACAGCAGTGTATTTAATACTTCTAAAATACCCTCTGGCGGTGTTGCCTGAATATCTGTTGATGCCAATACTAATGTAGTCGGAAATAAGACGCTAATCACCACGGCAGTCGTCGCCGCGAGTAAGGTACCAATAAGATAAAGGTGGATAACCGGTTTAAGGTTGGTATGAGTGCCTTTCTGCTGATTCGCAATCGCAGAAGCAACCAATACAAACACCAAAATAGGCGCAACCGCTTTTAAAGCACTAACAAATAAGCTTCCTAAAAAGGTCAGCGACAGTGCTGTCTCTGGTGCGAATAGTGCTAGTAAAATACCAGCGCAAATACCAATAATAATTTGTAGCACTAGGCTACCGTTCATATATCGTTGTAGAAGAGTGGGGGTCATATTAACTTACCTGTTTAAACTGTTTGGTACATAGCTTTATGCACTACTAATTGAGTGATGCTGTTAAATACATGTGAAGGGGATCAATGTGGAAGGGGGAATTGTATAATCTAATTACCCCCTGCTCCTAAGTCATAGCAATCGGATTAAATAGAGGTTATCTATTTATTCGGATTGCTATCAACTATGATCTTTGAAATCACGAGAAATAAGCGCTTAATGTCGTAACGCATTTTAAATTCCTTTTTGTACTGCTATGCAATGAAATTTATAACGCCATCATGGCATTATGTGGCTTCATTGTATTTGAATCACTTATACTTTCACAGCGTCAGATCATAGAAGCGAATAAATTCATTTTTTCTTTATCATTAATACAGCAACGCCACACATCACCATCATCATGCCAAAAAACATATATAAAGTGATCGGTTCATCAAGTAGATAGATAGCAAGGACAATAGTAAAGATTGGCCCTAAAGTGCCCATAATGCCGGTTTGGGTTGGTCCAATTCGTTGAATTGCTTCAGACATCATAAAACTGGGTAAAACAGTGCTCAATATAGCTAATAAAAATAACCATAACCAAGCTTGTGGTGTAATCACTAGGGCTAAAAAATCAATCTCGATTGCACCATGAATAAACACCAATACAGATGAAGCAGTCATTGCCAGCGAAGTAAAAAGTAACGAGCCTATTTGGTTGATGAGCGATTTACTTAATAAAACATAAAATGAAAAACTCAGCGCAGCCCCCATAACAAGCACTGTACCCAACACAACATTATTGCCGGTTATTTGTAACTCTTGGCCCATCACTACCCAGAGGCCGAGGTATGAGATAAGTAATGAAAGTAGCAAGCGCTTACTTAATGGTTGTTTAAATAAAAAATAACCAATGATTGCCACCATAAACGGGTAGGTAAAAAGTGTTAGGCGCTCTAATTGCGCACTAATATACTCAAGCCCCATCAAGTCGAGTAGCGAAGACAAGTAATAACCTAAAAAGCCTAACCCTAAAACCTTTAATAGCAACATCGAAGAAAGAGGAACTGCATAGCTTTGTTGTTTCCGCTTGATCATCAGGTAACTCAAAATAACTAGGTAAAACGGAACAGAAATCGCCATGCGAAACACAAGTACTGTATTGGCATCTAATCCTTGTGCATAAGCAAACTTAATAAAGATCGATTTTAATGAGAAAAGGAGCGTGCCAAAAAGCGCTAAGAGCATGCCTATATACATAGTGATATTAACCAAACATTAAAGATAATTTCAGAGTAGCGATTCTCTAATGGTGAAGCAATTGTTATTATTGCATTATTTTTTTGTAAAGAGTTTACGTATGCCTTCTTCAAACTTTGTTTTACCGGTCATAGATCCTATCGCGATCAGCATTGGGCCACTTGATATTCGTTGGTACGGATTAATGTACCTGGTGGGATTTGTGTTTGCCTTTTGGATGGCCAATCGACAGTGTGACCGCTCCAACGGGCTGTGGACGCGTGAGCAAGCCAGTGACCTCTTGTTTTACGGTTTCATGGGCGTTATTTTGGGCGGACGAGCGGGTTATGTATTCTTCTATCAATTTTCGCAATTCTTAGATAACCCACTCTATCTGTTTAGAATTTGGGAAGGAGGGATGTCTTTCCATGGTGGTGTTGTTGGTGTAGTGACTGCGATCATTTTTTATGCTTTAAAAAACAAACGCTCTATCTTATCTGTTGGTGATTTTATTGTGCCACTATTACCGGTCGGGTTAGGTGCTGGAAGAATTGGTAATTTTATCAACTCAGAGTTGTGGGGACGTGTGACCGATTCTCCCTTTGGCATCGTTTTCCATAATGCTGGGCCTTTACCTCGTCATCCCTCGCAACTATATGAATTCGCACTCGAAGGTGTGGTGTTGTTTATTATGTTGGTGATGTTTAATCGTAAGCCACGACCAGCAGGTTCAGTAGCCGGACTATTTTTGTTGGGTTACGGTGTGTTCCGAATTATTGTGGAGTTTGCACGTGAACCCGATGCACACCTTGGTTTCTTAACCTTTGGCTTAACTATGGGGCAAATTTTATCGGTGCCGATGGTGATTGCTGGTATTGCGCTGATCGTTTACGGTTATCAAAAACAAGCTAAGTAATGATAATGTCGCAAGCTTCTTTTGAGTAAAAAGGATCACAACTACCTGCTCATTAACACTCAAGTTTTGAGCTAAAATTTTTAGTTTTCGGTATTTCTTAGTGCGAATTTCGCCCTTGGCGAGTTACTTCTCTTTGACGGCCAAAGAGAAGTAACCAAGAGAAAGGCCGCCCCGCTATTTTTTGTCTTGCACGACCTGATTGCTTAAACGCACCGACTTGAACAGCACCCTTTCTAGAGTAAGCTTCTCATACTTGCAGGGTGTGTTAAAAAAGATAATTAATCTTTTTAATAACCATGGCGGGACTTGCTAAGCAATCACGTCTTAGCAAGAAAAATAGAGGGTATTTGTGTCACATTCATTTTTCACTTTGTCCGAAAATATCAGTTTTACAATAAAGATAAATATACTTGTTCATCTACTCGCTTCTAAAAAGGGGGCTGAGTAGCCACAAAGGTGGTTGTCTGATTAAATCGCGTTACGCCTGACTCAGCTTGCTCAGTAGCAAATCACAGCTTTGCTTTAATTGAGCTAACTCTTCGACACTCATCTTTGATTTACAAAACATCTCTTTCGGTACACTTTCTGCTTGCTCTCTCATTTTAAAGCCTGCATCAGAAAGAGTAATAATACGTACCCGCTCATCTTCCGCACTTCGAGAGCGCACAATTAACCCTTTACCTTCTAAGCGCTTTAATAATGGCGTTAACGTACCGGAATCTAAGCTTACTTTGTTGCCTAGTGCTTTCACGTTCATGGTGTCATGTTCCCACAATACCATCATCACAATATATTGCAGATAAGTGAGATCCAGCTTTTCCAGCAAAGGGCGATAAGCGCGACTCATTGCATTTGATGCGCTGTATAAAGCGAAACAGATCTGTTTATCGAGCTGTAAATCAGAATTATTTTTTTCCATAAAAGGATCCTAATAAGAAAGTATTTAAATATATTGTGCACAATATACTTGCGTTACGTGCAAAACTCAATTAACCTACAAAAATAGATTGTGCGCAACTAAGTTGTTATCAATTTAGTTTGCGAAAATACAATCCCCAATCATTAAATGCACTAAGGAATAAAGATGACTACGTTATACACAACTTCAGCAACAGCAAATGCCGGCCGTAACGGACAAGTAAGCACAGATGATAAAAAACTAGATGTTGCATTGAGCTACCCGAAAGAGATGGGCGGTACGGGCGAAGCTACAAATCCAGAACAACTGTTTGCAGCGGGTTATGCCGCGTGTTTCTCAAATGCACTGTTACACGTTGCACGTGAAGGCAAAGTGGCGATCAAGGCAGCACCTACAACAGCTACCGTTGGTATTGGCGCAAATGCAAGCGGGGGCTTTGCACTAACAGTAGCATTGGCGGTTGAGCTTGACTTGGCTGATGAAGTTGCTATTGAATTGGTTAAAACAGCACATCAGGTGTGTCCATATTCAAATGCAACACGTGGCAATATTGATGTGAAACTGACGGTTAATGGTGTAGCACTTTAATTTACAATTAATTGAAAAGGAATATATGATGCGCGCAGTCAGAATTCACCAATATGGTGGCACAGAAACACTCACACTAGATCAAATTGATATCCCGACTATTAATGATGATGATCTTTTAATCGAAGTTAAAGCTGCCTCTATTAATCCGGTTGATTGGAAAATTAGAGAGGGTTACTTACAAGAGTTTATCCCTTACGAATTACCGCTCACCCTAGGTTGGGATGTCGCTGGCGTGGTCACCAAAGTGGGTTCAGCTGTGAGCGATTTTAGAGTGGGCGATGAGGTATTTAGTCGCCCAAATATTACGCGTGACGGTAGTTACGCCGATTACATCGCCGTTAAAGCTGATGAAGTGGTATTAAAATCAACGAAACTCGATTTTGCACAGGCAGCTTCTTTACCACTTGCCGGTATTACCGCGTGGCAGTGTTTGGTTGATGTTGCTGATATTCAGGCAGGGCAACGTGTATTGATTCATGCAGGAGCTGGTGGTGTTGGCCATTTAGCGATTCAAATCGCCAAAGCCAAAGGCGCATTTGTGATTGCAACGGCATCAACTGCTAACCAAGCTTTATTAAAAGAGTTGGGGGCTGATCAAGCGATTGATTATACGCAGGGCGCTTTACAAGAACAGATAGAAGCGGTTGATGTAGTGCTTGATACCCTCGGGGGCGAAGCTCAAGAAAACTCATGGACGCTACTTAAAGCGGGCGGTATATTGGTTTCTGTTGTGGAACCACCCAGTGAAGAAAAAGCACAACAGCATAATGTAAAAGCTGCCTTTGTCTTTATCGAGCCAAGTCGCCGTATTCTCAAAGAGCTAAATAAGCTAGTGGAGGCAGATCAGCTTAAACCGCTAATTGAACACAGCTTTAGTCTAGAGCAAATTGTAGATGCGCATCTGCAAAGCCAATCTGGTCGAACACGCGGTAAAATTGTTATTGATGTGAACGCTTAGTCAGTTATCAGAGAGCACCTTAAATGCAAAAGAAAAGGCACATTCTAATTAAATGGAATGTGCCTTTTTGGCTTTAATCTTTGAGTTAACGGCTAATCCCTATACCGAAAACGGGTACTTGATTGATTCGTGGTGCTCATAACCAGTAACCGAAAAATCATCTAGCGTTACCCATGTTTCTAGATCTTCAAAGGATTTTATTTTTGGGTTGATATGCAGTTGTGGCGAAGCAAACGGCTCGCGTTTTAGTTGCACATCACGCATCAGTTCAAGTTGGTCTTCATAGATATGCGCGTTAATGATTTTGTGGTACGCCTTGCCTGGTTTTAATCCGGTGATTTGTGCCATTAGTGCTAACAATGTAAATACCTGTACCTGATTGAAATTTAAGCCTAGTGGTACATCACAAGAGCGCTGATAGCTGTTTAGGTAAAGGTGTCCATCAAGGATTGAGAATTGATGCTGAAACATGCATGGGCGTAAACAACCTAAATGAAACGAAGCAGGATGATAAAAGGTGATTATCTCGCCACGATCATCAATCCCTTTAGATAAGTTATCCACCACTTTGCGTACTAAATCGACGCTGCCACCATCAGGTTTGGGGAAGTTACGTGCCACCGCGCCGTATACAAAACCCATGTCATCTTCACCTTTTCGGTGTGGGTTGCTCAGCCAATCGGCATTATCGTTAGCATTGGCGTTCCAAGTATTACAACCAATGGCGCGAAACTGTTCAGCGCTACTGTAACCGCGAAGGTAACCCAGCAACTCAGCAATCGCGGCTTTCCAGAAACTTTTACGTGTGGTGATTAACGGGAACTCATTATCATCAACGTTATAGGTTAAATCTGCATTAATAACGGTTAAACAGCGTTTACCAGTGCGCTCATTTTCAATCCATTTACCCTCTTCGACGATGCGTCGACTTAACTCTAAATATTGTTTCATTGGTTATCATACTCTTTAATGTATTTTATGCTGCCTGAGAGTATACCGTTTGATCAAGGCTGATGCATCGTCGTAGAGGGGAAATTATGATTTAGCTATTATCTGCGATTAATAATTTTTCAAATGCATCCGCGGGAAGGGGTCTGCTAAATAGGTAACCTTGACCATATTCACAATCTAGATCTTTCAAGAAATCAGCCTGTAGTTGCTCCTCTATTCCCTCTGCAACGACTTTAAGCTTCAATGCTTTAGCCATCGCTATAATGGCTGTCACAAGAGATCTATCTGATTCATTGTCTGCAAGGTTCATCACAAACGCCCGATCAATCTTGAGTTTACTAAAGGCGTATTTTTGTAAGTAACTCAGTGCTGAATAACCAGTGCCAAAATCATCTATGCTCAAATGAATGCCTAAGCGTCGCACCTCTGCAAGCATGCTACTTAGCTCATCCTCTTGGTTGATAAGCAAACTTTCTGTAACTTCTACATCCAGTTTGTCATGGGGCAATCCAGTGGCATCGAGTACCGCAATAATTTTTGCTAATAAGCCGTGGCTATCGCGAAATTGTACACTAGAGAAATTAACGGCTATTTGAATGGGCGCAATCGTTTGCCATTTGGCTGCATGTTGGCAAGCCTCTGTTAAAGCAAAATCACCAAGCTGGTGGATTAACCCATTACGCTCTGCTAATAGAATAAATTCATCGGGGGGCACGAAGCCTAGCTCTTCATCTGTCCAGCGCATGAGTGCTTCTGCACCAAGTATTTTACCGCTATGAAGATCAACGAGTGGCTGGTAATACATCTCAAGTTTGTTATTTTCGATCGCATAGCGTAAACGACGATTAATACTTACATTGCGTAAGATATTGTTATTCATAATGGGATTATAAAAACTAAAACTATTACGGCCGTTGTCTTTAACACGGTATAGCGCCATATCTGCACATTTTAAAAGCGTATCTGGATTATCACCATCCTGTGGATAAATTGATAACCCGATGCTAGTTGAAGTGAAGAATTCATGCCCTTGCACATGAAATGGCTGCTCAAAGAGTTGTAAAATGTCGGCTGCTAGTACTGTTGCTTGCTGGTTATTTTTGAGGTCGGGTAATATTAGTAAAAACTCATCCCCACCTAAGCGAGCGACAGTATCTGTTTTACGAACTGATGCCAGTAAGCGTTCACTAGATTCAATTAAAACCTGATCGCCCGCACTGTGGCCTAAGGTGTCATTAATATGTTTAAAGTTATCGAGGTCGATAAACATTAATAGAATTTTACTGTGATGGCGTTTACTTAGTTCAATGGCATCGGCCAGTTTTTTTAAGCTGTAGTTACGATTAGCAAGGTCTGTTAATGAATCATGTGTTGCCTGATATTCTAATACTTTCTCAGAAGCTTTTCGTTTACTAACCTCTTTCTCTAATTGGTAATTATGAATCGATAACTGCTGTTGTTGTAGCTCAGATAAACTCACCTGCGTTTGTAATACGGTATTATTGTGTTCTATTCGGAGTAAAAAATAGAGACCTAATGTCACAGGAATGGCCATGAGTGATAACACTAAAACAAACCAATGAGAGGTAAAAAGATCTTTATTATTAACTGGTTCATACCAGCCCCTTAAGGTAAATGGAGTCATGCTGATAGCTTGGTTTAACTGAAGCAATTGTTTGTTGAGGTGATGGTTTGTTGCTTTGTTCAAAGAGTCCCAAATAAATAGGTTACCACGATCACTGGTTAATTCTATACGGCTACCACTGCCTAAATGCTCCTGTGCTGTTAATTGTTGAATAATCATTGCATTACTAATTTCAGCTACAAGGTAAGCAATCGGTTCGCCATTAAGATAAATAAGCTGTAATAACCTGATACTAATTGTATTGCCTGTTGGGGTTACTTGTATATAGCGCTCTTTTTGTCGAAGTTTGTTTATCTCTTTTACCGTTAAGGTAAGTGGCGTGTCACTGTTGTTAACAATGGCATTGCCATCAAGATTAAATAATGAAACCTGTTTAAAAATAGGAATATTATCGATTCTTCGTTGAACGACGAGCTGTTTTAATAGCTTTTTAAGCTTAAATAAGCTGGTACCTAACCCGTACGCCATGGACATACCGGCGTTTCTATTATGGAAAAAGGTGTTGATTGTTTGATCAACTGATAAGACACGAATGTTATCCTGCGAAACATCAAAAAAGTAGCTAAGGGCATAGGCGTAGTGGGCTACTTTTAATTCCAATTCACTGTGTTGTGATTCTTTAAGTTTGTTTTGTCCGAGATTTACTACCGTTAAAACAAGGATTAAATAAGCGGCTAGAACAACTGCTGCAATGATAATAGCTGTTTTGCTGGAAATGAATTTAGGTAACTTAGTCATTGATTAACTTATGATTTTTGATTAAAAAAATCATTGTAAAAGTGAAACACCGAAGGATAATATTTATCCACTAATTTATTATATATTCCTTCTTTTTTGAGATGTCTTAGGTATAAGTTGAAAGCATGGCGAAGTTCAGGAGAGTTTTTACGGAAAGCAACAGCCATTCGCTG
Source organism: Psychromonas sp. psych-6C06 (assembly GCF_002835465.1). Lineage (NCBI taxonomy): Bacteria > Pseudomonadati > Pseudomonadota > Gammaproteobacteria > Alteromonadales > Psychromonadaceae > Psychromonas > Psychromonas sp. psych-6C06. The sequence continues at coordinate 434,952 of NZ_PIZM01000006.1, forward strand.
GTCTTCTGAAATCGGTCCGATTATTTTTATTTCACCAGGCCACCTTTGTAATGCAATCAATGCATCTGGCACATCGAGTAAAGTTGTTTCAGCATCGTTGTTTAAGATTGCAGGCACCATTTCGTTTAGTTTTCTCGCTTTAACTGGCAATATAATATTAGCGCCTGTCTCATATAAATTATACAGGTCGGGATCTAAGCAGGAGTGTTTCATTGCTAATACGTCCACATCACTAATTAGTTTTTTAACCTGTTTGATATCTTTTGTCGTTGATTGGCTCGGCTTGATAGGGGAAAGTGGTGAGTCCGCTCGAGCAATTAGCCATACTGCAGAAGGAAAGTATGTATCGGAAAAATCGACTACCTGCTTACGCCACTCGAGGATTGTCGCTCCGTTCGCGATAATATCACCCGCTATTGCCTGTCGTTGTTCTCCGATAACGACTTGACCGTTTTTGTAATGCGCACTTTCGCCATTGAGTAGCGTAAACACGTTAGCCCAATTCGCTCTAACATATTCATAGCGTACCCCTAAATGTTTCGCAAAACCTTTCATTAACTCTACATCAAGGCCACCTTCAATGCTTTTCCCGCCTTGCGTATATTGGGTCACAAAATTGGCATAGGGAACACCAATGTGACGTAAAACACCATCAGCTTGGATCTCTTTAAGATCTCTTGCTTGTAATGTCAAAGGACACATTACAAGCAAGAAAATGGTTAATAACCATTTTACCTTTATATTTATAAACACTTTGTCACCCTCTTAATAGTCATAATCATTTCATTGTGAAGAAAGGGATTGCCCATGTCTTTAAAAGCATAGGCAACTTTGACATAAAGGTGACTACTTTTTTGATTAAATATTTTGATATACAGTGGTCATCGCATCAACTAATTGAATTACATCCTGTTCACTGTGGAATAGGTGCGTTGAAATTCTTAGTGCGTGGACATCTTCCGCATCACTAGAAAGTAATTTGAAATCCGTAGTACGAACAATAAAGCCTGTTTCCTCACGTAGCCTGTCTCTAAAAGCGGTTAATTGAGCAAGATCGTGTTGATCTTCAAAGGGGTTGAAGGTTGTCAGACCACTGCTTAAAGAAGCTATGTTAGGTGCGTAAAGTTGTGCGTCTGGAAACGCTTCAACTAATAGGGTTTTACAAAGTTGACTGAGTTGTAAAACGCGTGCTTCAATTTTTTCTCGTCCGATATCATCCCATAGAAGGCAGGCATCACACAGCGCTTGTTTAGCTGGATAGTTGTCATTGCCTATGTATTGTAATTGCAATTGCGTACCTAAGTAATCAGCATGACCTAGTGAGGAGTTCACGAACCATAGTGGGTTATCTCGGTCTGCCCAGTATTCATCTAATCGGCTGGCATTATCACGTACAAATAAAATGCCCGTTGCACCAGGCCCGCATTGCCATTTATGACCAGATCCTGCGTAAAAGTCACAGCCAATATCATTGAAATTAAGATCAAACATACCGATAGTATGCGCACCATCAATGAGGGTTGGAATGGCGTTAGGGATCGCCACCTCTTGGCAGATTCGTTTTGCAGGGAGGGCTGTGCCGGTTTTATAGGTGATATGCGAAAAACAGATCAGGCGAACACGTGACCCATATTCAACGACAGCATTAGCAAAAACGTCAAGAAAGTCTTGTTCAGTAATTGGGTTATCTTTTGTAAAAACAGGAATATCAAGATAAACCACTTCTACGCCAGTACGTTGACTGAGTATGTGGAAAGGTGAATTCGCGGCTACATGTTCATGATGGGTCGTTAAAATCACGTCACCAGCTTCAAAATGCAGCCCATGCAGAATGCTACACATACCGTCGGTAGTATTTCGACTTAAGATTATTTCGTGTGGTTGTGCACCAAACCCTGGGGCTATTTGAGCGACCATTTCTGATACATATGGCCAGCTACCAAATTTCCCCTGCATATCCCATGGATTTTTAGCTACGATGCGATTGTTGTGATCATAACTATTTAACACTGACTTTGGCATTGAGCCAGTGGTGCCAATATTCATATAAGTGGTTTTTTTATCGAGTGAAAATTGTTTTTGAACCTGTTTCCAAAAATGCTTTTCTGAATGGTGTTTATTTGGTTTTTTCCACTGTGTACCTGCTTGTAGCTCGGTACTTATTGTTGCTGCGCTTAGTCCTGCAATAGCAATCCCTGCACTGCTTTTTAAAAAGTGGCGGCGTGCTAAAGAGGTTGTGTTTTTATCGTCCATATCACTCATTCTTAACTCCAACTATGATGTTTCAGGAATTATTGAGGTTAGATTAAAATTGTGACTGTATTGTTTATATTTATTTGTTAAGTTGTTTTTGCACTCAAAATTTGAGATGGATCATCTAAATAGTTATGGCTCTATTGATGCATGTTGTTATAGCTAGGGTTGGCATAGCGTTTAAAAAATGTTCATTAAGAAACTTAAATTTGATGGGGTTCACGTTTTTCTTGCTGTATACTTCGCGACCCAATAAACACCTTTAATGCAATATTGCTAGTTCGCTAGTTAATATCAATTAACTTAGACTAGGAATAATATCGTGATCGCAACTTCTAATATCACCATGCAATTTGGCCCAGAGCCACTATTTGAAAATATCTCTGCCAAGTTTGGCAACGGCAACCGCTACGGACTTATCGGTGCCAACGGCTGTGGCAAATCAACTTTTATGAAGATTCTCAGTGGTGCATTAATTCCAACCTCTGGCAATGTCTCTATCACACCGGGTTATAAAGTGGGCACATTAAGCCAAGATCAGTTCGCCTTTGAAGCGTACAGTGTGATTGATACGGTTATCATGGGAGACACTGCACTTTGGAAGATCAAGCAGGAGCGTGATGCAATTTACGCCAAAGCGGATATGAGCGAAGAAGATGGCATGCGTGTTGGCGATCTTGAAAGCCAGTTTGCAGAGATGGATGGTTATAGTGCAGAGAGTCGCGCTGGCGAAATTTTACTGGATGCTGGAATTGAAGAGTCATTCCATTACGGTTTAATGCAACAGGTTGCCCCTGGCTGGAAGCTACGTGTTTTACTCGCACAGGCACTATTTGCGAACCCAGAAATATTACTGCTCGATGAACCAACTAATAACTTGGACATTCATACTATCAGTTGGTTAGAAACAGAACTTAATAAACGAAAATGCACCATGATCATCATTTCGCATGATCGCCATTTCTTAAATGCAGTGTGCACACATATGGCTGATATCGATTACGGTGAGTTGCGTATTTACCCGGGTAACTATGAATACTTTTTAGCGCAGTCTGCTTTGTTACGTGAGCAATTACTAGCAGGAAATGCTAAGAAAAGCGCAGAAATTGAAGAGCTTCAAGACTTCGTTAATCGCTTTGGTGCTAACGCTTCAAAAGCGAAGCAAGCCAGTTCTCGAGCGAAAAAAATGGATAAAATAAAGCTTGATGATGTGAAATCCTCAAGTCGTATTACACCGAGTATCAGCTTTGCGCCGGGTAAAAAAATGCACCGCCAAGCTTTAGTCTTAGAAAAGTTAGGGCACGGTTTTGAAGAGGGAAAACTTTTTGAAAATGGTGACTTAATTTTGGAAGCGGGCGCTAAACTTGCGATTATCGGTGAAAATGGGGTTGGTAAAACGACTTTTTTACGTTGTTTAGTCAATGAGTTAACGGCACAAGAAGGTGTCGTTAAATGGTCTGAAAATGCCACTATCGGTTATTGCCCTCAGGACAGTGGACATCTATTTGATAACGACTTAACGATCATGGATTGGATGACCCAATATCGTCGTCCATGCCATAATGATCTGATGGTACGCGGAATGTTAGGGCGTTTACTATTTAGTGAAGACGATGCCAATAAAAAAGCGCGTAACTGCTCTGGTGGAGAGAAAAATCGCCTATTATTTGGTAAGTTAATGATGTCTGATCTCAACGTATTGATTATGGATGAGCCAACTAACCATATGGATATGGAAGCGATTGAAGCATTAAATAATGCCTTAAAAGTCTTTGAGGGCACTTTGATTGTGGTTAGTCATGATCGTGAATTTGTATCATCCTTAGCAACACGCATTATTGACATAAAAGATAAGCAGGTTGTTGATTTTCAAGGAACGTTAGAAGAATACCTCGCAAGTCAAGCAGAGGCTAAAAAAGTCGCTTAGTTGTCTTTGTATGAAGCACTGAAGTTAACAGTGCTTCATCGCCGATTAATACCAAATCCACTAAATAACTGATCAATCTTGCTGGTTAAAAGAAGCTATTTCAGCGTTAAAAATTTCGTAAAGGGAACAACCATTTACATCAATTTTCGCCTTGAACTAACTACTTTTTCCGGCGTAATATTTGATCACTATATTAGCGGAATTGGTATAACTATCTATTTCTCTAAGAGAAATTTAATCGTTTCACTCATATCTTCTTTTTTATCATGGCCCGATGTGATCACTTCATATTTACCTTTTACAATGAAAGTAGGTACCGATTGTATCTCGCTTTGTTTCGATAATAGCTCTACTTGGTCAACACGTTTTTTCAGTTCATCTAACTGTTGTTCGTTGTAGCTAATTGGGCTTACTAAACCACGAGATTCAAATACTTTAAGCATGGCTGCTGTTTGCTCATCAGCGCTACTCTCTTTAGGCATTTGGAAAGTCGCAAATAGATCTAACATAAACTGATGATCTGGGGTGCCATTGCTTTGCATTTCAGCTGCATAATAAAACATAGCCGCAACGTAAGAGGGTTGATTAAAGACCACATGCATTTTAGCGATATCTTGACCGATAGCTTGTTGTAAAGTTGGAATGATATCTTCCATGTTTCTACAATGGATACAGCTCAATGAGAATACTTCTGTGACAGGCGCAAACTGGGTGCTGTCTATTGCTTCAGGTAAACGCTTATATTGTTTCCCCTCTTCAGGAACAGGTGCTTTACTACAAGCGCTAAGTAGGGTGATAAGCGCGAAGCCGATAAATAAGCGATTTAATTTCATGGTATTACCTTGTTTAAAAGTGATTAAGTAAAATGCTGAACTTTTTGGGTGTTTAATGTTCAAAGTAGATAATACATTGACTGTGACATTCAATCATCCGTAATCCTAAAATAGGAGCTATTTTGATAAAAAAAGTGACCAACTATCTTTCATCGCTGTTAAACGTTGATGAGGATGAACAAAAAAGCGATCATCGTGTCGCTATCGCCTCGCTCTTATGCGCCGTTGCCTACGCGGATCATAATTCTTCAGAGATTGAGCTTGATGCGATAAAACACTGTTTAATCAAACTACTTAAAATAACAAAAGATGAAGTGGAAACCATGATGCAACTTGCACAGCAAGATATGCTTGAATCTAATTCCATTTTTGATTTTACCTCTTTATTGTCGGATCTTGAGCACGATGAGCGCATTAATGTGATAGAAATGATGTGGCAGGTTGCTTATGCAGATGCATATTTAGATGAGATTGAAGAAGCAATAATTCGTCGTGTGGCTGGGCTATTATATGTTCCCCATAGCGAATTTATTCGCACTAAATTAAAAGTGTTAGCAAGCCTTGAGAAGTCTTCTGGGAATTAAAAGCGCAGTAATAATCAGAGATAAACTGCTCTGATTATTACTGCGCTAAAAGAGAAGCTAGCGCCTAGCGCATCGTCACAAATTCCTCAGATCCCGTTGGGTGGATTGCAACTGCACTATCAAAATCAGCTTTAGTTGCGCCCATTTTCATCGCAACCGCAAAGCCTTGAATCATTTCATCAACCGCAAAGCCAATACCATGTAGCCCAACGACCACTTCATTTTCACCTGCACAAACCAATTTCATTTTGCACGGTTGGCGGTGTTGCGTCACTGCTGTATACATTGCAGTAAAACCTGATTGATAGACTTTAACGTCACTTTCGCCATATTGTGCGATCGCTTCAGCTTCTGTTAAGCCGATCGTACCAATAGGTGGATGGCTAAATACCACTGTTGGGATCAAGTTGTAATCCATTTTTGCGTTAGTTTGCCCATTGAATAAACGCTCAGAAAGTTGACGACCTGCTTTTACAGCCACAGGGGTTAACTCGACACCGCCCTCCATAATATCGCCAACACAATAGATTCCGGGAATATTCGTCTGTTGGTATTCATCTACCTTGATATAGCCACGCGCGTTAGTTTCAACACCCGTTGCCTGTAGGTTGATTACATCCGTCGCAGGGTGGCGACCTATTGCCCAAATTAGCGTGTCGACATTGTACGACTCACCATTTTCAATATGTAGTGTTAAGCTACCATCGGGTTCTTTAACAACCTCTTTAGGCGTTGAATGTGTATGTAGAGTGGGTCCTTCTGCTGCCATCACTTCAACAAGAGTATCAACGATTAACGGATCAAAGCTACGCAGTGGCGACGCTTTACGCACAAAAAGGTGTGTTTCTGTGCCTAATGCACTTAATACGCCTGCAATCTCAACGGCAATATAGCCCGCACCAACGACCGCTACTCGTTTGGGTTGTTCAACAATATCAAAGAACCCATTTGAGTCGATACCAAATTCAGCACCAGGAATATTAGGGATAGAAGGGCGTCCTCCCGTTGCAATGGTGATATGTTTAGCTGTGTAATGTTTCCCATCAACCTCAACGGTATTTTTATCTACAAAAGTCGCAAAACCTTTGATCACTTCAACTTTATTATTACCTAAAACACGGTCATAAGAATCATGAATTCGGCCAATGTAGGCTTGACGATTCTCTACCATTTTTGCCCAGCTAAAGGCTTTCACATCTAAATCAAACCCATAATCAGGTGCATATAAATTTATTGCTTCAGCCACTTGTGCGCCATGCCACATCACTTTTTTAGGTACACAACCGACGTTAACACAGGTGCCACCTAAGTCTTTCGCTTCAATAATCGCTACTTTTGCACCATACATCGACGCACGATTTGCTGATGCGATACCGCCACTGCCACCACCAATACAGATATAATCAAAATCAAATTGTTGTTCGCTCATCGTTTACCTCGTTGTTTTAAATGGTTTGTTATTATGGAATGTTGTTCTGTAAAATTTAAGTTTTGTTCAACACAATACGTTTTGAGTAAGGAAGACGGAATGTGATTTCGTCATTCTAAGCAAATTCTTCTAACGGATAGCAAAGGATTTTTAGTTTTGCATTACGTTTTATTTGATGTAGTCAAAGATAACAAGAGCAAGGTATGTTGAACCCTTAGGGCAACATTTGTTGCAAAAATAAGCTTGAAAGACCAGCATCTCCAACTATTTTACATATCGCTAGGGATTGTATGATGTAAAGGCGAGAGCTGCACCCTCTTTTAAATTGGATAAGTTTAATAATGGGCCCTTTAGACCCATTATTAACTATTATGCGTTAACTTGTTGATATGCCCAGTACAACCAAGGCATTAACGCTTCAAGATCACTTTGTTCAACGGTACTGCCACACCAGATTCTTAAACCGCTCGGTGCGTCTTTGTAAGCATTGATATCAAAGGCCACTTGATGCTCTGCGAGTAACTTAATAAATTGTTTAAGTTGCTCATCACTTAATGCAACCGATAGGCAAACGCTGGTATTAGATCGCGTAGCCTCTGTTTCTGCTAAGAAGTTGATCCATTCGTGCTGTGCAACAAATTGACTCAATACAGCTAGGTTATCCTGTGATTTTTTAATACTCGCATCCACACCGCCTATCTCTTTGATCCAATTTAATGCATCTTGATAATCGGCAACACACAGCATAGAAGGGGTGTTAATTGTTGCGCCCTCAAAAATCCCTTCAATTAATTTACCGCCTGCGGTTAATCGGAAAATCTTTGGTAGTGGCCAACTCGGTGTGTAGCTTTCTAAGCGCTCAACTGCACGTGGACTTAAAATAATCATCCCATGACCACCTTCACCACCTAATACTTTCTGCCAACTAAAGGTAGTAACATCAAGCTTTTCCCACGGCATCTGCATTGCAAAAACTGCGGAAGTTGCATCACAAATGGTTAATCCTTCACGTTCATCGGAAATAAAGTCAGCACTTTCAACTTTGACACCCGATGTCGTGCCATTCCAGGTGAAAATGCAGTCATGCTTCGGGTTAACCTGGGAAAGGTCTGGTAACTGCCCATAACCGGCTTTTATCTCATTTATATTGTCTAGTTTTAACTGTTTGCTAATATCTGCAAACCAACCTTGTCCAAAGGACTCCCAGTAACACACATCAACCGGGCGAGCGCCAAGCACAGACCACATGATCATCTCCATTGCACCCGTATCGGAAGCGGGCACAATACCCACACGATAACCTTCAGGTAGTTTTAGAAGCGTTGCGGTATCACTAATTACTTTCTGTAATGCATCTTTACCGACTTTTGCACGATGAGAACGCCCTAAAGTGGAGAGATCTAGTTGATTAATATCGTAACCCGGGCGTTTAGCACAGGGGCCAGATGAGAAATTAGGATTAGCTGGTTTGATGCTAGGTTGGTTAACACTCATTGATTAAAAGTCCTTTATAAGCAATTGCTAGAAATAGCAAAATACACCAGTGTGTAACGGCAAGCAATGGAAACTGGGCTTATTAGTTTTTTTCATCCACATAATGAAAATAATCATCAGTATTAACTATGCGCAAGTTGGCATTTTTAGTGGTGATTTTATTTTATTGTTGGAATTGTAAGCAGTTGAGTCGAGTTTCATTAAAAGGTGCTTTACATTATTTTTGGCTTAGGTATTATTCACCGCGTCTGCAGGGGTGTAGTTCCAACGGCAGAACGTCGGATTCCAAATCCGAATGTTGGGAGTTCGAATCTCTCCACCCCTGCCACTTTTATATGAAGCCTCGACAATTGTCGGGGCTTTGTTGTTTCTAGGCTAATGTTTACAAATATACAAAAGCTTACAGCTACTTTACAACTAAAGTATCCCCTCTAGTTACCACGAAGCTATTAATTACTCTTGTCCATATCCTGTCTAACCATGTGCGTATTGTGTGTACAACGAAATCCAACGCTTACAAAGGCTTCCTATTGGAAATTATTTAACGATAAACGCAAATAGATTAGCGTTTTTGTTATTGCTTTTATCTCCCGACTGTAGGTGTTCCAACACACCAAAAAAACACTGTAAGCACAATCACAAAAACACAAATTCACTTTATGTCTGGCACAACAGGCCTATTTGTTAGTTAAATCATTTCATATCGGAACATGTACCAAATGTTGCACATGTTGTTTTTTAGTTATACTTGTCTTATTAGTTGTACAACTCAAGAGGTAATTTATGCGTATTGTATCTTTCACCGAGGCACGAAATGGTCTGAAATCAGTTTTAGATAATGTGGTTAATGATATTGATTATACTATTATCACTAGGCGTGATGCTGAAGATGCAGTGGTCATGTCGATGGATCATTATAATAGCTTGATGGAAACAGTTCATTTATTGAAATCTCCTGCAAATGCTGCACATTTATCTAAATCTATTGAGCAGTTTCAGCTCGCTAAAGTGGTTGAAAGAGAGATTCCGAATGACTAGGTTGCTTGCATGGACTGATGAAGCCTGGAAAGGTTATCTTTACTGGCAAGGTCAGGACAAAAAGACCTTAAAGCGAATTAATAAACTAATTAGTGACACTAAACGCTCTCCATTTGAAGGAATAGGAAAGCCTGAGGCATTAAAAGAAAATTTATCTGGATTTTGGTCTAGACGTATTGATGAAACCAATCGGCTTGTTTGTGCAGTGACAGATACTCATTTAACGGTTATCTCTTGTCGCTATCATTATTGAATTTCCAACTCTAAGTATCACAGGGCACATTCTATGAGTTTTAGCGTCTAAGTAAGTATTAGTTTATGCAAATAGGTGCAAATTCTGATGTAAGAATATGCAAGTGTAGCTAAGTCGGTATAGGTGCTTTCAATTGATTCCAGACCTGAATGTTGGGAGTTCGAATCTCTCCACCCCTGGCATATTCAGATGAAGCCCTAACGAGAAATCGTTGGCGCTTTTTCGTTTCTTAACCTTTATTTTTATGTTGGACAATAACAGCCTTGCGCTTCTTTAATGACAATATTATTGGCATAACCCTTTAGGTAGTTATTAAGTACGGTTTGCGCAAAACCGGATGTTTCATTACATGTGAGCCCTTGTCCGTAAGGTCCAAAGTAAACTACTTGTCCATCATTTCCAAGCACCGCAATTGAAGGTGTTGAGGGGATAACATCATGCTCATCAATGGTAATATGTTGGACCTGAAAAGCATTACGTTTTGCAAGTCTGTCAATGGCTTTGCTATGGGATTTAATATTGATTTGGCACTCACAATCTGGCGTTGAAAAATGCAATATTGTTTTTTTGTTTTCTACGGGCGTATTTTTAATATAAACCTCAAAATGTGGGCTTAATTTTTTGGCATCCATACCCTGCAACTTATCATCTGCGTCAAAGTCAATTAATCTATCAGAGGTAAAATAAGCAAAAGCTGATACCGTAAAAACGATCCAAAATATAAGTATTAGCCATTGAAACGTAGATATTTTACTACTTGAACCTTGCAATGTTATCCCCCATTTCCTCAGCCGTTTGGCTTACTTCTCCCGCTACATTCGCTAACGCTTTAACTCTTTGTGTGTCTGATTGAACGGTTTCTTTTAATGTTTCAGCACTTCTGGCAATACCATCTGTTGTGGCTGCTTGTTGATTAACTGCAGTGGCGACGTTATTTGAAATGACATTCGCTTGTTCAACCAAGTCAGAGGCTTTACTGATCTGATCTTGTGCCTTATTAGTACTTTCAATAACTGATTTTACAATATCAGCGCTATTTGTCATCGCATCTATCGTCGATTTTGAATATTCTTGTAAAAGAGATAGCGTGCTACCTATTTGCGCAGTGCTCTCTTTAGTTCTATTTGCTAGCGCACGCACTTCATCGGCAACGACTGCAAACCCACGCCCTTGTTCACCGGCTCTTGCTGCCTCTATTGCTGCATTAAGGGCAAGCAGATTGGTTTGCTCGGCAATACCACTAATTTCTGAAAGTACTTTGGTGATGATTTCTGTTGAATTGGCCAGTTCTGTGACTTTTTTACTGGTTTCCTCAAGAGCGAGAGTTAAATCTTGATTCTGTTGATTAATTGTAACGATATCATCGTGTGTTAACTGCGTGTGGTTATTAGCTTCTTGCATTTGTAGGCTTAGTTGACTTGACTCTGCTGCAATTAAGTCTATTTTTATGACCATATCTTCTGCAGATGTAGCAATGAGCTCTGTTTCCTGCTGACGTTGTGCAGATGAATTTTCTAAGTCTAATTTGGTAGTTAATAGGTTGTTTGCATTGTTATTAAGGTCTATTACCTGTTCCTTTACGCCACTAATTACATGAGCCAATACGTCTAATAACTCATTAAATGATTGTAATGTTTTGCTTTTTCTGGCATCGGTTTTAATGCTTAAATCAATAGCATTTTTATCTGCGGTCAGTTTGCTAGCAATAATAGATAACTCTTCACCCGCTCTGCTTTCTTTTTTCATTTCTCTGGCAATATAGCCGGCAATAAAGGCCTCTATAATCGCATAGCCGGCATGAATTAATACTGTGCTGAAAAAGAGCCTATCTTGATCAAAAACATAAATTTCTGCACCGCTTTTTTGTAAATAATAGAAAGACAAGTGATGCACTGCAATCACTAAAAGTGCAGAAATAAAAATGCGCCAATCTTGATAAATTATTAGTAGCCCTAGCAAAATAAATATTTCGAAATGAACTTCGATTAATCCGTATGCTTGGTGTATGTGCAACGCTGCATATATCATCACAGCGATGGCTGAAACATGCCGTGTAATCGCTGCGAATGGTGCCGTTTTATAAAAGTATATGGGCACGAGTAGTGTTGGCAAGCCAATGACAAACGCAGGAAAATAACTGTTGTAAATAACGCCTAATATTAAGCTTTCAACAAACAGGGTAATTAATAGGAAAGTAAATAGCTTATTGGTTTTATTCATGAGGAAGCCTTTAGTTGATGCACTGTTAAAAAAATATAGTGAATGGGCTGGAACTTGCCATAATCTAACTATTAAGATCAATTATAGGTTGAAATTATTGTTTCATTGCTAGAGTCGGCTGATCTTTGCCATTTAACTTTTGCTCAACACAACGTGTTTTGAGCAAGGCAGACGAAATGTAGCTTAGTCATTCTAAAGGCATTTCGTCTAACGGTTAGCAAAACGTCTTTTCATTTTGTATTGCGTACTGTTTGACGAAGTCAAATAGAGCAGGGGCAGAGCGTGTTGTGTTGAACCCGTCGGGCAACATTTGTTGACCATTTTTACTGCATTTTCACCTACTGATGTTGAATAACTACACGGCATAGGCTCTGCCTTGTATAAACAGCAAAATGGCTCTTTATTTTGTGAATAGGTTACATTGGCTGCTGTTTACGTTTTGCGTGGGTCGCTAAACATGGTATTAAGCTGATTAAGCCTATTTCCTAAGGCATTTACGTCGATGATATGGATCTCACCGCGTGTCATCGAAATCTCTTGTGCTTTCTCAAATTTTTTTAGCGCTTCGTTAATTCTTGGGCGAGTTAGACCGGTGATTGTGGATAATTGCGCCTGCGTTATTTTAAGTGACATATTTGCTCCTTTAATGAACGACTTCTTTTGCGCCAGTGAAAGCAAGCTATAAGCAATGCGAACTTCTCTATCATGGAGCGAAGTGAGCGAGGCCTGAAAAACTTGAGGATGCTCAGTGGTCACGCAATGGTATAAAAATTTGAAAGCTTCTAGGTTTTGCTTTGCAAGTAACTCGAGTTTTTGTTTGGGGAAAAAGAGGTGTTGTACAGGTTCTAATTCCAGTGACATTAATAAAACTTTATTATCATTTCCGATAGAGCTTGCACCAGTCCAATCATTAACTCCAATGGCCAGGCCAAGTGAACTACTCATGTTATCGCAAGTAATGAAAAGAATACCTGTCCCTTTTGTAATGTAATAAATACCGGGTAATGACATATTTTTATTGGTGTTTGGCATTCCTTTTCCGGGATGAGATAGTGCTAATAATTGCTGTTTTAAGTCTTTCGATAACGGACAAGGCCATTGGATGTTATCAATATTAACGATAGACATAGTATCTTCTGGTAAAGGTAAAGAAGCCGTTAATATAGCGTATGGTGCGGATGAAAAAGATGCTTGGGCGCATTATTTTAGTTTTATTTACCTTCAAATAGACTGATAAATTAACTAAATAAATTATCATAAATATCATATTTATAGCTGGGAGTGTTCTTTTGGGAACACTATTTTTTGTTCTACGCCTGTATTATAGCGATTGCTAATATGTACTTATCCATCATAAGTGCTCCGATCAACCTATTCAATAAGAGGCTATCAAATGGGAAATTTATACAACGTATCTTTATTACCTAATCAAAAAGCAATTAATACAGTCGCTATTTTGTATGATGAATTCGAAGCTGAAAATAAAGATGTAGATAATGTATTGGATAAATTAAGAAAAACGATAAGGAGGTTGGGTTTTATGCAGGAGCAAGATAATCAAATGTGGTTTCTACATCATGGTAATGATTATTCATCGAATCCAAAATTATTTGCATCAGCACCGTTAAACGTTATTTGTGCTTACCTTAGTGAAATATTTAGACACTATAAAGTACAGCAGATAAAGGAAAACTATGCAGTGTTACCAATAAAAAGCGCTTTATTACGTTTGAAAAACTTTTAATTGGTTTATTTCATGCTATATCAAGGCGTTAAAAGGATGAGTCGATGGTCTGCACTGCATGGAGTGATATAACACGGAATAAGTGATCTATAACTTATAAAACACTTATCCAGTTATGTCATTTAGCTAAGCTTTATCTGCGGTTAACCAGTTGACACTAACGCCTGCTTGCGTAAACATATTTTCACTTAATGCCACTTTTTCTCCCCAGCGCGATAAAAAATCTTCACTTTGTTCAGGACAATGTACAGCACTAATTCCGGTTTGAATGATTTTTGCTGCGCAGTTAGGGCAGGGGAAATGTGTCACCCAAATTTCACAACCGCTCAAATCACGCTTTGCATAGAGTATGGCATTTTCTTCAGCATGTAATGTCTTCAGTAGTTTTAAGTCTCTGCTATCTGTGGCCGCGCTGTCAGAAATACCGTGTGGATAACCATTAAAGCCAAGCGATACAATCCGATTATGCTCAGTGATCACGGCACCTACTTGCGTCGAAGGGTCTTTGCTCCATGAAGCGACTAGCTCTGCCATTTGAATAAATCGTTCTGCCCATTTAGAAATCATAGTGTTCCCTCGTCTGTTAGATTGCGTCTCTGCTTGGCTCATAATATAGGTTTTTTCGGATTTTTAAACAAACTATTTTCCTTAAAATACAGAATGATAAACGTATAAGTTGTGGTTGTTTGATTGTCGTTTCTGCGATGCTATTCGCATTATATCTCTAATAATAATTACTTAGTAGTGTTAGTATTATTTGCGTTGTCATTGTCTTTTCAATGACCTTTTTTATGTAAAAGGATTTTATATGCAAAAGTTAGGAAAATTATCGTTACTGTCAATGTTATTGTTACCAGCCACTTCGATGGCAAGTGATGCTATACAGCCACGTATTGTTGGTGGTTATGATGCAAACCCCGCTGATTGGAAATTTTATACCCAACTAGTGAGTAAAACCGGTAATCGTTCTTATTGTGGCGCGAGTTACATTGGGGAGGGTTTTGTATTAACGGCAGCACACTGTGTTGATGGTGATGCTGCCTCTACGATTGCCGTTAAGGTTGGCGGTTATCGATATGGTGGAACGGATGGTGAACGTGCCAATGTAACACAGGTTTATGTTCATCCAAGTTATAGCAAGAAAAATTTAGCTAATGATGTCGCGTTATTAAAACTAGACCGAGTGTTAACCAACGCAACGGTTGTTGATATTGCTGATGGCGCTCTTGAGCAGTACGTTCGCCCAGGCGATGCGTTAACCGTTGCCGGTCTTGGTCGCCTATCTGAAGGTGGTTCGTCTCCAACCGTATTGCAAGAAGTTGATGTGCCATTGCTTTCTGATGCTGCTTGTCGTACTGCGGGCGGAAACTATACCACTGTAGGTGATGTTTCTTTCTGTGCGGGTGTTGCAGAGGGTGGGATTGATTCTTGTCAGGGAGACAGTGGCGGTCCAATTGTAGTTAATCAATCAGGACAAGTTACTCAGTTGGGTATTGTAAGCTGGGGTATTGGTTGTGCACGCGAAGGTAAGTACGGTGTATACAGTGATATTGCAGCACTTCGCCCTTGGATTGATAGTGTTGTGAATGATCAACTAGGGAATGTTGCTGTGGATTATACTGCAACACAAGCTTTATCAAGTTTTGTGGTTGGAGAGTTAAAAACGCATAGTTTCACTATTAAGAACAGTGGTGATATGGAGTTTAACTTCAATAATCTTGATATTGCCACTTATGGTGTCACTAGCAACGCAATGATAACTGAAGATAACTGTTCTGCTATTACTTTACAGCCTTCGCAAAGTTGTGATGTAAGTGTTGAGTTTGGTGCATCTAAAAGCGGTACTGCAACATTAAAGTTAAACTTTGATATTGATAAGAATCGAACTCAATATTCATCAACAATCACAGCAATTGCGACCACTAATACTGTTGGTGGATGCAGTGAAGCATGGGAAGTTGGTAAAGTTTACAACACTGGTGATCTAGCGTTAGCTTCAGGCCAAATTTGGCAAGCACAATGGTGGACACAGGGAACAGATCCTGCAACAGTTGGTGAATGGGGTGTTTGGAAAAGCATCGGTATTGCAAATTGTGATGGTTCTGTCCCAACACCAGTTGTAACGCCAACACCGGTTGTAACACCAACACCGGTTGTAACGCCAACACCGGTTGTAACACCAACACCGGTTGTAACGCCAACACCAGTTGTAACGCCAACACCGGTTGTAACACCAACACCTGTCACTGGTGACTCTACTTGGAACGCTGATGCAATTTACCTTAAAGGTGATAGTGTTGTGGTGAATGGCACCACTTACGTTGCTGGATGGTGGACAACTGGTGAGCAACCAGGCACAACAGGTCCATGGGGTGTGTGGAAAGTAGTTAAATAAGCACAATGAACTGATTAACTGTTTTAAAGGGATGCAATTGCATCCCTTTTTAGTTCCATTAAGAGAGTTATTCTCTTCTCCAATTTACTCTGCCTTTCAGTTACTAATAAACTTCATCACAATACTAAACAGATTAAACTTGGTTCATCTTCTTAAATAATAGCAAGCGCAATAAATAACTGATCTATTTGATGGGTTAAAGTAATTTACCCATTTTTTGGGTTTTTCTAAAATAAAACAATTGCTTATGTAGATGTTTTCCTTGGGGTAAGTCAGTTTTCCTGCCAAAATTTAGATCATATACTTAATTCGATTGGTATAATTCTATTTTTACTTAAGCGTTAATAACAACAATACCTCAATCCAGCGCTTTTCTTGGACACCTGTGAGATTACAAAGGCATGCCTAAGTATTCTAAATAGTGTCATAAGGTGTAATGTTTGTGTTTTATACCAAATCCACTAGATAGCTGATCAATCTTACTGGTTAAAAGAAGCTATTTCAGCGTTAAAAATTTCGTAAAGGGAAAAACCATTTACATCAATTTTAGCCTTAAACTAACTCCTTTTTCCTGCGTAATATTTGATCACTATATTAGCGGAATTGGTATTATCTGAAAGATAATAAATAGTTGCTTCTATTAAGGGGAGAGAATATTGATTGAACGGAAATGGAAGTATTTGAAGAAAAAGCATGGCAAGGTAAGTGCTAATTAATAGTAAAAGAATTAACAAGGCGAAGAGTCTTATCTTGTACCTATTTTGACGGGAGGATAACTGACCCTAACCTAGATAAATATCTGCTCAATCTCGCAGGTTAAAATCAATGAACATGTTGTTGTTTTTAACCCCAATTGCTTAGAGCATTTTCCAAATACCATTGGTATAAGTGGAAATTAATAAATAAAAAAGCCCCAATCAAATTTGATTGAGGCTTATAGTGACGTTATTTAGAAGGGCTAATTAAGCTTTCTTCCAAACACCCCATTGACCCGTTGTTTCTGGGTTTTCACCTTTAGTCCACCACTGTGCTTTATATGTTACACCGTTAACAATTACAGTATCACCAGAAAGGTAGATAGTGCTTGCATCCCATGTATCACCACCTACAACCGGTGTTGGCGTAGCTGTTGGTGCTGGCGTTGGTGTTGGCGTAGCAGTCGGTGCTGGCGTAGCAGTTGGTGCTGGCGTAGCAGTTGGTGCTGGCGTAGCAGTTGGTGCTGGCGTAGCAGTCGGTGCTGGCGTAGCAGTCGGTGCTGGCGTAGCAGTTGGTGCTGGTGTAGCAGTTGGTGCTGGTGTAGCAGTTGGTGCTGGTGCATTACCTACTAATTTCCATGGACCACCATCTGAAGGTAGGTTATCTTGACTCCACCATTTAGCTTCATAAGTTGCACCTTGGTAGCTAACTTGATCGCCACCTGTGTATACTTTTTTCGCATCCCAAGCTGGAACTAGTGGATCACAATCATCACATGGCACTGGTGTTGGAGTAACAACGATCTCATCACTTACACGTACTTCAGGCCAGTTTGCATGTGAGCCGTAGAAGTTAGTAACACACTTCTCGTAATCACCTGGAACTAATGCAGAATATGCCGTTTGGAAACCAACTAATTCACACTCAAAAGATTGACCTTCTGGACGATCAGAATAGTACTTCCAGTTACCATCCCAGTTTGTGTAAAGTACGTCAGTTGCGCCGTTCAGGTTGATGCTGCCGTAAGGTGTTTGCTGGTAACAAGTATTTTTCTCGTCAGCTTCGATTGGAATTTGGTAATGCTCAGATAAACCTTCCCAGTAACGAATACGGTTAACAGGTTGACCTTTATTTTTGTTCACCTCACCACATTCAATACCACCATTAATTACATTAATCGTTGTACCAAATCCGTAAGTAATACCGGCTGCTGCTTCACGCTCAGAAGGCGCCCAAGTACGGTCGATAACGTGTAGCATCGCTGGTTTTGGAGCTTGTGGCGTCAAGAAGAACCAGATTGCTGATGCAAGGTTTAACCAAGAATCGGCAACTAAACCTGGGTTATTAAGTAATACAGTTGCATCACCGTCAAACATTGCTTCTGAGAACATACCGTAGTTAAAGTGGTAAGAAAGCTGTTTCGCACCACGACCAAAGTAACCTTCGCCTGCAGCACAAGGCCAACGAGCATTTTGCCAATCATTTTGACCACAACCTGTTGTGTAACCTGCTTGACCTTCAGACCATCCCATTTCACGAACGTGAACGAGTGCTTGTTGCCACTCTTCTAAACGTAGTGGGTTATCTGAAACATTATCTGTAGAGATATGACCGCCAGTTTCTTGTGAGAAATGAGCAAATGCAGTCACGATAGATTTTTTACAGATAAAGTCAGAATCACGACCATCAGTATATTCACCACAGAAAGCTGGGAATTTAGCGATTGCACGTAAGAAGCGAGTGTAAGTGTATTCAGGTGCCGCCATCTGCGTTAAGAAATCCCACTCAGACTGAGGGAATACACGCTCAACACGTTTAACGTTTTCCGGGTTAGTAGAAAGGCCTGGTTCAACTGCTTCAACGATTGAATTTTCACGAGTTTCGAGTGCTTTTGCCCATACGTCGTACATAGGGTTAAGCGTTTTAGCATCTTCTGCTGCTTGAATTTCAGCTGATGATACGATGTAGCCCGTTGGGTTTTGTGGATCTGGCTGAGGATTCATTGCATAGCTGTTTGCTGCAATGCCAAACCCAATCAGTGTAGAAAGTATTGTTTTTTTAAACATAAAAATTTCCTTATTTATGTATGCCAATCCTAGGCATCATTCCATGTTACTCTGAATAATTGTTATTCAGAGAACTACATTTTCCTAAATAATTTTAAAAATTTGACATCTTAAAATATAGAGCTATTAGGATACCTAATAATGATTAATTATGGGAACGCTGTCAAGAACTCTAAAGGGTAATATGATCTAGATCTTTTCTTTTCGGATCTTTTTTATTCGGTGTTATTATTAGCGCCTTAACATTGAATAATGAGCGCATTATGTTGCACCAAAAAGCATTTTTTTTGCAGGAGATGGGAATCACCCATTGGCAAGTTCGTAAACCGGGGTTATTTACTCAGGGGAGTGGCTTTCCGATGTTAGATCTTAGCGCGTGTAAACTTCTAATTATCTGTGCCGCTGGCGAGTTCGAACACCCATTAACAGAAGCGGTATTGACTGCCTTTCAGATCAGTAAAGACGAGGTATGTTGTTGCACCTTGGAGCAGTTTGAAAATCAACAGGGGAGCTTACCTACTATTATTTGGTCAACATTAGGTGATATAAATCAACCGCATGGTCATACTTTGTTACGCTCACCTGCGATTGCAGAGCTCGCACTGCAACCTAACGCTAAAAAACAATTATGGGAGCAGTTTTGTGCTTTGTCATGAACAGTTAAAGGTCCTGCCAATGGGGCTTAGCGATATTAAATCTATCACCGCAATAGAATCCCTTGCACATAGCCACCCTTGGTCTGAGAAGTTGTTTTTAAGTAACTTTGGTCAGCGTTATTTTAACCATGTGTTGTTTTATGATGAGAAGGTGATCGGGTATTTTGTCGCTAGCTCAGTTGCTGGTGAGGTTACGCTTATGAATATCGCCATTTCACCTGACGTTCAAGGTCAAGGTGCAGGGCAATATCTTTTACAATTTTTAGTAGATCACGCACGCAAAAATGAGCAACAAGAGATATGGTTAGAGGTGAGATGTTCAAATCACAGTGCGATTGCACTTTATCAAAAAGCAGGCTTTGTCGAAGTTGATGTTCGAAAAGCTTATTACCCTTCAGAAAATGGGCGTGAAGACGCATTAATTATGTGTTGCTATTTGTAGCTATCACCGTTCAACTTGCTCTGTTATTTTCCAGGAAAAAAATATGATCTCCAAAAACCAGTTAAAACTAATTAAAGCGCTTGAGTCTAAAAAGCAGCGAAAAAAACATGGCCTATTTTTGGTGCAGGGTGAAAAGAATGTGGCGGAGCTATTTCATTCTGACTTTATTATTAAACATATTTTTGCAACCCCAAGCTACATCAATGCGCAAGGGGCATTATTAAGGGAGCATCATTTAATCGCTAAAACCATCGAAGCGAGCGAAGAAGAGCTTAATAAAGCGGGCACGTTAGTAACTAATAACAGTGTATTAGCTGTAGTGGAATGTAAAGACGCGAAGCTACCGACGATTAAGACTGACGAGTTAATTTTAGTATTAGACCAGGTCGGTGATCCCGGTAACCTAGGGACGATATTGCGTGTTGCAGATTGGTATGGCATTAAACATGTCGTGTGTAGTCCTGATTGTGCCGATTTCTATAATCCGAAGGTTATCGCTGCTACCATGGGGTCCTTCGCACGGGTTAAGGTTTCGCACACACCACTGCCTGATTATTTAAAAGCTCAGAGTAGTCCAATTTACGGGGCATTTTTAGCGGGAGAAAATATTCATCAGGCGCAACTAGCTGACTCTGCTTTTATTGTAATGGGCAGTGAATCTCATGGCATCTCTTCTGAAGTAGAGGCATTTATCTCTAATAAAATTACCATTCCCAATTTTGGGCACGCAGAATCTTTAAACGTGGCAATGGCAACGGGCATTATTTTAGATAACTTTAAACGTTAATTAACTAGCTTCTCTACTTCATTTTCACTTAACCAAAGAAGATAACCATTTAAAAAGTTACTGTTTTCTTTGGTTACTTTACCTTCAGTATAATGCCGAGTAACCTTCAAGTTCCCTTCTTCATCAAATTCTTTGAGTAAGCCGGTGGCTTTAGAGTCTTTCATCGTGAGCTCATATTTCAAATAACCGTTTTCGTGGAAGAAACGTTTTGGACCATTCTGTTTATCATTCTGATAGATGATCTGTTTTCTAAGTTGTCCATTTTGATAATACTCTTTGTAATCACCTTCTCTTAGACCATCAAGATAGTAGGCTTGCCATTGTAATGCGCCATTTGGAAAATATCCGCTACTACTGCCACTTTGCAAATTATTGACGTATTGTTGTTCAACTTTAATTTTACCATTGTCATAAAATTTTAAGGTTTTACCATGGCGTAGGTCAGCTTTGTAGTTAGTGGTACTGATTAACCTTCCCTGTGGGTTATATTCGCGAGAGATACCCTGTTTTTTACCATTTAGGTAGGTATGTTCAAACTGCAGGTTACCACTGTTAAAATATTGGAACTTAAAATGAGAGATCAGCTTTCCTTGTTGATATAACCACTTATCGGTTCGTAATCCACTGCGGTCAAATGCTTCTTCGATACCTTCATTTATCCCTTGTTTATATTGAGAGCGTTTAGCGATTAACCCGGGCGCATAATAGGAGATAGACTCACCATCTTTTTTACCCTGTTTGTATTGTTCCGAACGCCAAATGTCGCCATTTTTTGAGTAATAGGTAACTTGCCCATGTTTTACGCCTCTAACAAAGTGAGATTTAATGGATAACTCACCACTTTTATAGTAGGTAAAACGTTCAGTGCCGACTTTGATATTGTCTTTAAAAGTAGTGACATAGGCTAGCCTTCCATCAGCATGATAGGTTTTTTCTTGCGCAATATGCGGCTTTGGCGGAGAAACTTTTTTTATTTTCTCAATTTTCTTAGGGGGGCTAATCTCAGGCTCATTCTTAGCAATAGGTGTTTCTACAACTGGATCAGGGGTTTTAATTTTAGTACTGCAACCTGCAAGCATAATAAGGGCCAGTATAAGGCTATATTTAAATCTAGGCACTTCTTTAATATCCTTAAATACAATAACTTACGCTGTTTTATTGCCTGTGTGATGAGGCTTGATTGGGCAATTATAATACAGTGCTTAATCTATTTAGCAAACGCTATGATTGCTACTTAGTTCAAACTATCGGATCAAAGTGAAGTATCGAGCGACATTTTTTACAGAGATATTGTGTACCTTTAAGTACCTTGTTATGACGACGAATTGTCAGTTTATGCGTACTACATAAACAACGATAGGGGAACTGTTTACCGACTACGTCATCGATATTAAGTTGGTGGGTGGTGAGTGCTGGTAACCTGAAAGCCTGTGTCATTACATGCTGCCACTCTTTACCATGTGGGCGCACCTTTCCATAATGTTGAAAAGTAATAAGGTGTGCAACTTCATGACCAATTACTTGTGCAAAGAACTCTTTTTTATTGTTAGCGAAGAGGATCGGATTAATTTTAATCAGGTTACGTTGTAGGTGTGCGGTGCCGGCAGCTTTACCTCGTTGATTAAAAAGGTAAGTCGGACGAATAAATGGGCGATTAAAAAAGCACTCAGCTTCGATGAAAAAATGTTCACCTTGAAGCATAAGTGCTTTTTTATCTTCTTCTGTTAGCATATAAGCCACTAGGGTCTAGTCATTTAGTCTGCTTTCAAGAGCAAAGCACGTCACTTAGTTTATCTAAATGCATGCTTTCGACGTAGAAGAGCGACTGAATGACGATAACCTGCAGTATGGTTAGAATGCATCTGCTTTAAGCGCTTCAACTTTATCTAATGCTTCCCAAGGGAACTGTTCACGACCAAAGTGACCATATGCAGCTGTTTCTTGGTAGATAGGTTGGATAAGATCTAACATTTCGATTAATCCGTATGGGCGTAAATCGAAGTGTTTGCTCACTAAACTAACGATAAGATCTTTTGCAACTTTTTCAGTGCCAAATGTTTCAACACTAATAGATGTTGGCTCAGCAACACCAATGGCATATGAAACTTGAATTTCACAACGATCTGCAAGACCAGCTGCAACAATATTTTTTGCAACATAGCGTGCTGCGTATGCTGCACTACGGTCAACTTTTGATGGATCTTTACCTGAGAATGCACCACCACCGTGACGTGCAGTACCACCGTAAGTATCAACGATGATTTTACGACCCGTAAGACCACAATCTCCTACCGGACCACCGATAACAAAACGCCCTGTTGGGTTGATGTGAAACTTAGTGCGCTCCGATAATAGGTTTGCTGGTAATACAGGTTTGATGATCTCTTCCATTACTGCTTCAACAAGATCATTTTGTTTGATCTCTTCAGAGTGCTGTGTAGAAAGTACTACCGCATCAATACCCACAATAACGCCATTCTCATAGGCAAACGTTACTTGGCTCTTTGCATCTGGACGTAACCAGTCAAGTTGTCCATTTTTACGAACTTCTGCTTGTTTTTTTACTAAACGATGTGCGTAAGTGACTGGTGCAGGCATGTAAACGTCAGTTTCGTTTGTTGCGTAACCAAACATTAAACCTTGGTCGCCAGCACCCTGTTCACGAGGGTCGCTACGGTCAACACCTTGATTGATATCTGGTGACTGCTTACCAACTACATTCAATACGGCACAAGAGTCTGCATCAAAGCCCATTTCTGAACTTGTGTAACCAATTTCACGTACTGTATTACGAGTGATCTCTTCGATATCGACCCAAGCGTCAGTGGTGATTTCACCACCAACCATTACCATGCCTGTTTTTACATAGGTTTCACAAGCAACACGTGCTTTTTTATCTTGCTTTAAAATGGCATCAAGTACCGCATCAGAGATTTGATCGGCGATTTTATCTGGATGACCTTCAGAAACTGATTCTGAAGTAAATAAGTCACGTGACATATGAGCTCCTACTAATTTATTAAAATAATTTCTTTGGATGTTTTTACATCTAGACGTCTATCTTACCTATTTTTGTGATGAAAGCTACTTTAATTATTAACGTTAATATTTATCATTTACAATTCAGGTCAATATTGAGAATCATAATAGTTCATAAAAGCCTCTTTGCATCTGTAACTATCATGGGGGTATACTCCCTGCTCGCCTTCTATATTGTTACCGTCTGTACGAGTTGTATTATGTTTTTTTTAAATCGCATTAAAGCGTTTTTTACAGTGTTTATTTCGTTTATTAATAACCTACCGCGTAAACATTTTTTTGCCCTTATTATTTTGTTTGTGTGTCTGCTGGTTATTTCTTTCTTACCAAGTCAGTCTGAACCCGCTAAAAATATTAAGCGCCCACTAACCCTGCCTGTGCATGTCCCTGTTGATGATGGCTATGCTAAAGCAGTGCCTGCCACTGCTTTACCTGAAAAGTATGGTGATACTGATTTTGATTTTAGCGGTAAACGGGAAATCGTCTGGACGATTAAAGAGGGAGACTCGTTAAGTACGCTGTTTCAAAAAGAAGGGCTTTCTGCTGCCGTACTCCATGCTTTACAAGAAGCGGATAAAGATCATTTACGCTTAGGAAATTTATTACCAGGGCAAGAGATTAAATTATTACTGGATGCCGAGAATCAATTACTAGCGTTAAAAATAAAAATTGATTTTGCTAGTACCTTGTCATTTGTACTAAAAGAGGGGAGCTACGTCTCATTTTTAGATACTCAGGAGGGAGAGTGGCGTAACAGTTATTATGAAGGTAATGTTACTGGTAGTTTCTATATTAATGCTAAACAAGCAGGCCTTTCTGCAGGGCAAATTCAGCAGATATCAAGCGCGCTACAGGAAAAGTTCGATTTTAATCGTCAATTACGCATCGGTGATACTTTTCATGTATTAGTCTCTAAGCAATACATTGATGGTCAGTATACTTACGACAGTGAAGTCTTGGCGGTATTAATTAAAACTAATCGACAAACCTATAGTGCTTTCTTAAATGAAGATGGACGTTACTATGATGAAGATGGAAAAGGGCTAGGCAAAGCTTATCGCCGTTCACCACTTGATGGTCGTAATCGCATCAGTTCATCATTTAATCCAAGACGCTTACACCCCGTCACGAAAAGAATCTCACCACATAATGGCACCGACTTTGCTGTAGGCATCGGTACGAAGGTTTACTCTATTGGTGATGGTGTAGTGCAACGAGCTGGCTATCATCCGGCCGCCGGTAATTACATTGTTATTAAGCATGGGCGTAAATATACCACCCGTTATTTGCATCTTAGTAAAATATACGTCAGTAAAGGGCAACGCGTTAAAATGGGACGTTTGATTGCCAAATCAGGTAACACTGGGCGCTCAACGGGACCACATTTACATTACGAATTTCATATCTATGGTAAACCGGTAAATGCAATGAAGGTTAATCTACCACTTTCTCAAGAGATTCCGAAAAAGAATAAAAAGGCATTTAACGCAAGGCGCGATGGGTATTTGAAAGAGATGAATGAAAGTTAGTCACTCATACCAAACGAAGTAAATAGTTACTCTCTTTTATTGGTTAAAAATTATCTCTTTGTTAAATTTATATATTTAAAACAAGTTGTTACGAAAACATTTTCTTTGAGATAAGTTCTTTTTTCTGTGCCAAATTGAGGTTGCATGCTTAATTCGATTGGTTCAACAGGCTAACTTATTTAGTAATCTAGTTAAATATGGCTATATTTTAGTAAACATAAAATTTAAGGGTGTTATTGATGTTACTTGATAGTGAAGCTTACCATGCCT
Source organism: Psychromonas sp. psych-6C06 (assembly GCF_002835465.1). Lineage (NCBI taxonomy): Bacteria > Pseudomonadati > Pseudomonadota > Gammaproteobacteria > Alteromonadales > Psychromonadaceae > Psychromonas > Psychromonas sp. psych-6C06. Next base: position 460,607 of record NZ_PIZM01000006.1, read on the forward strand.
GTATCGGTTATTTTGCTGACAATTTAGATCTTTTTGAAGGTGTTAATGGCTCTGAGGAAGGGGTGTTAATTGCTGATATTGTTTCTGATCAGATAGCGGATATGTTACTCACTTTTTTTCAGCAACAGCCACAACTTGAGCCTGCGGTGCGGTTAACTGTAATGGCTGAAGGTGACAAATTGTTGGAAGATATTGAGCAAATATTGGGAATGTTTTGGAATAAGTCAGCCACGCCTTCGCAACGTGAGTTTATTGAGGAGTACTTTTTACTGCTGAAAAATAGCCTAGATTCTCAAGTTGCAGAGCATGCTTAAGAAAAAGGCTTACTCTCAGCTTCTTGCTAAGAGTAAGCGAATTATTTAAGCGAGAGTATGATGAAGGTGAACTACTTCTAGTAGTTGGTCTTCTCGTTCAAAACGTCCTTCCATAATCTGTCCTAGTTCCGACAGATCTTTATCGAAATCAAGCAGTGCTTTATCACTCGCATTTTCTGCATATTTATCATTAAAGTTAAGTGCTGTATCTGTTGTGGTAGTGATACGAGAGTAAAGCTCTTGTGCAATTTTCAAGTTCTCTACACCATCTAGTTTGCACTGAGCAATAATCTGTTCATAAACCTCAAAATGGCCTGTTGAAGCATAATCAAGCAATAACTGACAGAATTTAGTGATCTTTTTCTGTTCTGGCAAGCTGCGCTCTGATGTTTGGTAAGGTGGCAGTCCTGCTAATTGACAATACAAAACCACGCACTCTTGTCGTGCTTCAAGCCAGTTATCGATAATGGATAGCGTGCCTCCCCATTCCTCTTTTGCTTGTTCTAATTTGGTTAGCATTGGACTTCCTTATTATTGCTTTTGTGGAAAATTGAATTCGAAAACTAAAGAATATTGCTGTTATCGTCAACTTGAATTTGAGTTTAGCGCTTATCTTCATGTATAACTGTGAAGTGATTAAGGATTTATAAAGGTAAAAAATGAATAAAGGGAAAAATTGTTGGTGGTTTATCATTGCGCAGGGACAGATTTTGTTGCAACCTCAGGGCGAACTTATCCCTTATGGTAATTTAGATGATCTTCCTTTAACCGAATCCATCGTCAAAGACAGAGTGCATATTGGAGAATACCAATCTAGCCCATGTTATCTAATTAATCTTAAGCAACCGCAAGATATTGGCTTTGGTGAGTACAGTGAACTACGTGCTTTATTAGGTGTGGTTGATGATCGCTTATTTGATATGGCTGGCCGTGCATTTCAACTCGTGCTGTTTTACCAAACCCATCAATTTTGTGGTCAGTGTGGCAATAAAATGCATGCGATTGATTGGGAGGTGGCGATGAAATGTTACCACTGTCAGCATCGTTGCTACCCAAGGGTTTCCCCTTGCATGATTGTTTCGGTACGCAAAGGTAAAAAATTGTTACTTGCTTTGCATCGACGTCATCAGAAAAATAATTTACAAGTATTCACTACGCTTGCGGGTTTTACAGAAGCTGGTGAGACACTAGAACATTGCGTTGAACGTGAAGTATTTGAAGAAGTTGGCCTCAAAGTAAAAAATATTGAGTATGTCGCTAGCCAGCCTTGGCCATTCCCACATTCTTTGATGATGGGGTATGTCGCAGAGTATCAATCAGGTGATATTAATATTGATCCAAAGGAGTTAGTCAGTGCAGCTTGGTACGACTTAGATGACTTACCAAACTTGCCTAATGAAGGAACCTTAGCGAGGCGATTAATTAATTGTCAGATAGATAAGATCTGCTAGAAAGTTATTAAAATAACGGTTAAAAGTGTTAGCATACGCGCAACCTAATTATAAAGAATAACAGGAAAGATAAGCATGACGGAATTAAAAAATGATCGTTATATTCGCGCTTTGTTAAAGCAAGATGTTGATAAAACACCGGTATGGATGATGCGTCAGGCTGGTCGTTACTTGCCAGAATATAAAGCTACACGTGCACAAGCAGGTGATTTTATGTCGCTTTGCCGTAATGCTGATCTTGCCTGTGAAGTGACACTGCAACCTCTGCGCCGTTTCGATCTTGATGCTGCTATTCTATTTTCTGATATTCTAACCATTCCTGATGCGATGGGATTAGGTTTATATTTTGCAGAGGGTGAAGGCCCTAAATTCGAACGACCAATTAGTTGTAAGAAAGATGTTGATAACCTAATCATGCCTGATCCTGAAGGTGAACTGCAGTATGTCATGAATGCGGTACGTACGATTCGTCGTGATTTAAAGGGCGAAGTGCCTTTGATCGGTTTCTCAGGAAGCCCATGGACTTTAGCGACTTATATGATTGAAGGTAGTGGCTCAAAATTTTTCACTAAAATTAAAAAAATGGCCTTTGCTGATCCTCAAATTTTACACGCATTATTAGATAAGTTAGCGGATTCTGTGATTAGTTACTTAAACGCACAAATTGCTGCGGGCGCGCAATCTGTGATGGTATTTGATACCTGGGGCGGTATTTTATCACCACGCGATTACAAAGACTTCTCGCTGCAATATATGGCAAAAATAGTTGATGGCTTAACCCGCAGCTATGATGGTCAAAAAATTCCAGTGACGTTATTTACAAAAAATGGCGGTCAATGGATCGAGCAGATTGCAGATACGGGTTGTGATGGAATCGGTCTGGATTGGACGATTGATATGGCAGAGGCGAAAGCACGTGTTGGCTCTCGTGTTGCGCTTCAGGGTAATATGGACCCATCAATGTTATACGCTTCTCCAGAAAGAATTCGTCAGGAAGTTGCCACTATTCTGGAAGGCTTTGGTACGGGGAATGGTCATGTGTTTAATCTAGGGCACGGTATTCATTTAGATGTGCCACCTGAAAATGCCAAAGTGTTTGTTGATGCAGTACATGAGTTAAGTGTGCCTTACCATCAATAATTATCATTTGTATTTTTCCTGAAAAATATTAAAGCCATGTTTCTGACATGGCTTTTTACTTTCTATCTTCACTAACTCCCTATATTAAAGGCATTTCCCACCTTTTAAAGCACTTTCACTCCTGTTTTAAAGACTAAAAAACCCAGCAAATAAAAATAAATAGCTCAAATTAGCTTCATTTTCGGGTAGAATACCGCGCTTAGATATACATGAGTACAAATAGCTCATTTCGAACTATTGCTGATGATTAATTTAACCGAGGAAAGAGTAAGAAAATGGAAACTAGCCGACCGATCAAAAGAGCACTACTGAGTGTTTCTGACAAAGCAGGTATTGTTGAATTTGCACGTGAATTAGCAGAGAAAGGTGTTGAAATCCTTTCTACAGGTGGTACTTGTAAACTACTTGCTGATAACGGCATTAATGTAACTGAAGTTTCAGATTACACAGGTTTTCCTGAAATGATGGATGGGCGTGTTAAAACACTTCACCCGAAAATCCATGGTGGCATTCTTGCTCGCCGCGGTGTTGACGAAGAGATTATGTCAGCAAACGATATTCAAGCGATTGATATGGTTGTTGTAAACCTATATCCATTTGCTGCAACGGTTGCGAACCCAGATTGTAAACTCGAAGATGCGATTGAAAATATCGATATCGGTGGTCCAACAATGGTTCGCTCTGCAGCGAAAAACCACAAAGATGTAACGATTGTAGTTAATGCGTCTGACTACTCACGTATTTTAGAAGAGATGAACAGCAACGATGGTAGCCTAACTTACCAAACGCGTTTTGACCTAGCGATTGCTGCTTTTGAGCATACTGCTCAATACGATGGCATGATTGCAAACTACTTCGGTACTAAAGTGCCGAGTTACGGTGAAAATAAAGAAGGCGATGAGGAATCTCAATTCCCACGCACTTTCAACATGCAATTCCAGAAGAAGCAAGACATGCGTTACGGTGAGAACTCTCATCAAGCTGCTGCTTTCTATGTTGAAAATGAAGTTCAGGAAGCATCTGTTTCTACTGCAACACAGCTTCAAGGTAAAGCGCTTTCGTATAACAATATCGCCGATACTGACGCGGCACTTGAGTGTGTTAAAGAGTTCTCTGAGCCGGCGTGTGTGATCGTGAAGCATGCAAACCCATGTGGTGTTGCAGTTGCAGGTAATATCTTAGATGCTTACGAAGGTGCTTACAAAACAGATCCTACCTCTGCATTCGGTGGCATTATCGCGTTTAACCGTGAACTAGATGCAGACACGGCAGAAGCGATTGTTTCTCGTCAATTTGTTGAAGTTATTATTGCACCAACAGTAAGCGCAGAAGCTGCACAAATTGTTGCTGCTAAGAAAAATCTACGTTTGCTTGAATGTGGTCAGTGGGCTGATAAAACTACTGAATTCGACATCAAACGTGTTAACGGCGGTTTATTAGTGCAAGACAGAGACCAAGGTATGGTTGGACTTGATGATCTTAAAGTAGTTTCTAAACGTCAACCAACAGAGTCTGAAATGACAGATCTTCTATTTAGCTGGAAAGTGGCTAAATTTGTTAAGTCTAATGCGATTGTTTACGTTAAAAATAGCGCAACGGTTGGCGTTGGTGCAGGTCAAATGAGCCGTGTTTATAGTGCGAAAATCGCAGGTATTAAAGCTGCTGACGAAAACCTAGTGGTTGAAGGTTCAGTAATGGCGTCGGATGCATTCTTCCCATTCCGTGATGGTATCGATGCAGCTGCAGAAGCAGGCATTAGCTGTGTTATTCAGCCAGGTGGTTCAATGCGTGATGACGAAGTTATCGCAGCCGCTGACGAGCACGGCATGGCGATGGTGTTCACGGGGATGCGTCACTTCCGCCATTAATTGGTTTTTACGTCGTGTTTTAATTCGTACTCTGCGTCGGAAGTACTCACTTGCAGTAGCAAGCTCCGTGCTTCCTTCTTGATTACGAACTAAACCACTTAGTAAAAACGCAATTAATCTAATTGTAATTTTAAGGTGGAAAGCGCTTACTTGCAGTAGCAAACTCCGCGCTTCCTTCTTGATTTCGAAAGAAATCACTTAGCAAAAATACAATTAATCTTTTACCTGGATTTAAAATGAAATCATTTAGTAAAAGATAACAAACTTTTTAAATTATTATTAAAGAATTGCAGTGAGTCAGAGTTAAGCTATTTAGCGTTAGTTCAAGAAAAAAGCGCGCAGTTTAGTCGTCTAAATGATCACTTTTGACGATGAAATAGCGTTAAATGGCGACGTTCTGGCTTACGTAAGGAAAACAAAATGAATGTTTTGATTATTGGTAGTGGTGGTCGTGAGCATGCTTTAGCATGGAAAGTGGCACAAAATGAACAAGTTAAAAATATCTTTGTTGCACCGGGTAATGCGGGTAGCGCACTAGAAGCTAAAGTAACTAACGTTAATATCGGTGTTGAAGATATCGATGCATTAGTTGCGTTTGCAAAAGAAAACAACGTTGAGCTAACGATTGTTGGCCCAGAAGCGCCACTTGTCATTGGTGTCGTTGATGCGTTCCAAGAAGCGGGGCTTGCTTGTTTTGGTCCTACTAAAGGTGCTGCACAGTTAGAAGGCTCTAAAGCATTCACTAAAGACTTTTTAGCGCGTCATGATATCCCTACGGCTTGGTACCAAAACTTCACTGAAATTGAACCTGCTTTAGCGTATGTTCGTGAAAAAGGTGCACCAATTGTAATCAAGGCTGATGGTCTTGCTGCTGGTAAAGGTGTCATTGTAGCGATGACCTTACAAGAAGCTGAAGATGCTATTCAAGATATGTTAGCTGGTAACGCTTTTGGCGAAGCTGGTCATCGTGTTGTTGTTGAAGAGTTCTTAGACGGTGAAGAAGCATCATTTATCGTGATGGTCGATGGTAAAAACGTAGTGGCGATGGCAACAAGCCAAGATCACAAACGTGTTGGTGATGGCGATACCGGTCCAAATACCGGTGGAATGGGCGCTTACTCTCCTGCTCCTGTTGTGACACCTGAGATGCATCAGCGTGTGATGGACTTAGTTATTAACCCAACAGTTGAAGGTATGGCTGCCGAAGGTAATACTTACACAGGTTTCCTCTATGCAGGACTGATGATCATGGCAGATGGCACACCAAAAGTGATCGAATATAACTGTCGTTTTGGTGATCCTGAAACACAACCTATCATGTTACGCATGAAGTCTGACATTGTTACTTTATGTCTTGCTGGTGTAAACGGTGAGCTAGATGGAATGGTTGCTGAGTTTGATGAGCGAGCTGCTATTGGTGTTGTTTTAGCCGCTGGCGGTTACCCTGCTGATTACAAAAAAGGTTTAGAAATTTCTGGTATTCCTGCTGAATCTGAAGGGCTGAAAGTATTCCACGCGGGTACTGCTGAAGTCGATGGTAAAGTAGTAACAAGCGGTGGTCGTGTACTTTGTGCTACTGCACTGGGTAACACAGTGACAGAAGCGCAACAGAAAGCTTACCAGCTAACTAAACAGATCAGTTGGGATGGTATGTTCCATCGTAACGACATCGCTTACCGTGCAATTGCACGTGAAGCTGAGAAGTAGTTTTAACAAAGCTGTCAGTTTTTAGCTGTCAGCTATCAGTTAAGGCCTAATACTAAAAAGCCGATGTTCCTAATTTATAGGAGCATCGGCTTTTTTATTTAGTAAGCTTTTGGCTAACAGCTAGGCTCTAAAGCCCAAGTCTGTTTTTTATTATAAAATGGATACTTTACGGACAAACTGAAGAATGAGTGCGACACAAATGCCTTCTATTTTTCTTGCTAAGGCAGGATTGCTTAGCAAGTCCCGCCATGGATGGCGGGCTAGGCTTGACCTGCACAGGGATGTGCAGGTCAAGCCGGTGCGTTTAAGCAATCAGGTAGTGCAAGATAAAAAATAGCGGGTCGGCCTTTCTTTTGGTTCCGTTTTCTTTGGCCGTTCAAAGAAAATGAACTCGACAACGTCGAAATACCCACTGAGAAATACCGAAAACGTAAAAGTTTTAGCTCGAAACGTGCATGTAAAAGTTGAATCAAGCCAGCGCTTAGTCGTTAATGTTCTACAGTTCCACAATCAAGTCTGAATTTGCCTTGGTGCTACAGCTTAACACATAACCCTGTTCAATTTGTTCCGCTGTTAGGGCTTCACTGCTACTACTGACAACCTCTCCTGAGACTTTACATTTACATGCGCCACAGATGCCTGATTTACATGAATATGGGACTTTAACGCCAGCGCCTTGCATTGCATCTAAAAGAGTTTGCTGGTCATTAGCCATAAACTGCTTATCTAATGCAGGTAGGCTAATTTGGTGGTTGATATCAGAAAAAACCGTTTCGCCCTCTTTTGCTTCAGCAACAAAACTTTCTTGATGAAAATAGTCCATATCAAAACCGGTGGCCGAGACAATCTCTTTTACTGATTTCATATATAAAGAGGGTCCACAGATAAAAATAGTTTTCTCACTACTATCTGGCACTAACTGAGTGAAGAGGGATGAGTCTAAACGACCTTGAAAATGTGTTGCGTCATTACTGTTTTCCAATATCAAGCTAAGTTGGAAGTTGTCATGCTGTGAAGCGAGTTCATTCAGTAGTGACACCATGATCACATCATCATAGCTACGTGCGCTATGTATAAAATGAATATTAATATCGATCTGATTATCTAAGATATCGCGTGCGATAGCCAAGCAAGGCGTAATACCGCTACCTGCACTCATTAGTAATAGGTTACTAGTCGTTTTACTCGCTTGGCGTGTAAATGTCCCTGCTGGTGTCATCGCGGGTAACGCATGACCGGCCTGTAAATTATCAATGAGGTAATTAGAGATTTTACCGCCTGGTACGCGTTTAATCGCAACGGTGACGCTGTTAGCTTTTGCTGGTGATGAGCAGATAGAGTAAGCGCGGTATAAAAGTTTATTGTAGTAATTGATCTCAAAAGTAAGAAATTGACCTGCTTGAAAATCAAAGGGGCGTTGGTCTAAATGTTCAAACTCAAAGGTACTTGCGTCACTGGTTTGATCAATACGTTTAATACAACGTAAGCGTTCAAATTGGTCATTATTCATGGGCTTCTCTAATTAGGCTATCAAAAACTTGAATGGTAGCAAAAAAAAAGGTGAAACCGAAGTTTCACCTTTTTTATCAGAAGCAATTAACGGTTAGCCATTAACTGATTCTTTAAGTGCTTTACCAGCAACAAAAGCAGGCACGTTTGCCGCTTTAATTTCGATATCCGCACCTGTTTGTGGGTTACGACCTGTACGTGCTGCACGGTGATTTACTTTGAAAGTACCAAAACCGATTAACTGCACTGGTTCACCATCTTTAAGGCTATCAGTGATGCTTGAAAGAATTTGCTCTAAAGCCGCTTTTGCTTGTACTTTAGTCAGTTCTGATTTTTCTGCGATTTCTGCAACAAGTTGTGTTTTGTTCATTTATCGATTTCCATAATGAGTAAGAGGTAAATTGATGTAACTTACCGAATTAATGTATTTCAAGTGCTATTGCTAAGTAAAGCTTAATGAGTGTAAAAGTCTGATATATCACTTTTAAATGTCCTTATTGTGTTAAAAATCACATAAAAAAGGGGACATTAGTCACTCAGAGCAATGCCTAGGTTAGTTACGCCGTATTCTTGCACGTAGGTTTTCACTGATTTTATCAACTCTGGGCTACGCTCAGCGTCTAGCATTTTTAACAGATGAGTCTGAAATTTAAGCTCTTCAGTAAATAGAGGGTGGCTTTGTAGTGCTTCATCTTCTATCTCTTCACCACTTTGCAATTCAATAAAGCTAGCAATGGTAGAAAAGCTTGTTTGGCTCGCATTGAGCGCTTCTTCTTTTGATTTAATTAAAAAAGAGTTAAAGGCGCAACTCAAAATAACACAATGTTCGATAGCAGGATAAACACCATAAAAGTCATAATCGCGGGAGTCTGGAATAATGGTATCGAAGTGCTCTTGTTGCGTGGTGAAATTAATTTTTGCTCCTTTAACGGTCATTTTCTCCCAGAAAAGATCGTTAAGTTTATCAATTTCTTCACCTAAATCAGTTTCAACCGCATCACAAAAAAGATGAAAATGGAGCAAGGTGTGTTCACTTAATGCCATGCAAAAGACACTTTGTTGCCAGCCAAGCAAGTTTTTTAATGGTTCGTTAATCGGTAATGAAAGCATATTTTTCCTAGGGTAGGGGGGCGTTGAATCGCAAACATTATGTATACCTAACCTCCTCGTTATTGTAAAGCGGGCATCGCCATAAGTCAGAGATAAAAAAACCACCCGAAGGTGGTTTTAATTATATTGTGTATTCAAAGATTAAACTGAGATGTTATTAGTTTAATGTATTCAAGAATGCACGATGTGGTTTAGAGAAGTTGTAACCGTCAAATGCATCCCAGTTAATCGACCATGTCATTAGACCACGGAAGTTAGGGTGTGCGTTTGCTGGTACGTAGTTACCACAGCTTGTTAGGCTAATTAAACAACTAACTGCATCTTGAGCAGCTTGAATAGATGTAAAACCACTTGATGCAGAGCTATTACCAGAAGGTAGGCCGTACGCCATTTGGTCTGCACGTAAACCACGGAAGTAATTTAATGGATCAGTACCGCCACCTGCTTGGAAACCAGTGATCATCATATCGCTTAATGCAACGTGGAAATCAGTAGTACCAGGGAAGTAGATAACGCCATCAGAGCCCGTTAGTGAGCCTGTGTTGTAATGTTGTACGTGTAAAAGATCAAGATCTTCACGTAAACCATCAATCAACGGTAAGTAAGCTCCCCAGATGCCACCAAAGTTTTGTGCGCCACCTTGAACGTAAGCTGTTTCTGGTGCCATCGTTAAGATAAAGTCTTCACCAAAGCGAGCTTTAAGTGTTTTAACTGCTTCAATCATGTAAACAATTGCTGGTGTTTTAGCAACTTGTACCTGATCACCCGCAGTCATGTTCATTGAGCCACCTTCAAGGTCGATATCTAAACCATTTAAGCCGTAAGTTGCAATAATGTCACCCATAGTGCGGATGAAGTTATCACGTGCTGTTGGCGTATCTAAAGAGATGTGTGCATTTGCACCACCTAGAGAGATAAGAACGATTTTACCTTCTGATTGAAGTTTCTTAACACCAGCTTTGAACTCTTCTTCAGTTTCTACGTTATTACAACCGATTGGACATAGTTCAAAGGCAACTTCACCTTCTGCACCACCACGTTTGTTTTCAGCAAATGAAAGGTTAACAATATCCCAGTCACGAGAAACATCGTCTAGACGAATGTAACCAGAGCCATTGTCAAAGTTATGCCAGTAACCCACTAGCGTACGTTTCGGTAGTTTAAGCGATGGTAAATCACCGCCAGATGAACTACTTGATGAAGAACTGCTCGAAGAAGAGCTTGAAGATGATGAGCTACTTGATGAAGAGCTTGAAGATGAAGAACTACTTGAACCAACGTTACAAGACTGTCCTTTATCCCATGCATCATCCCAATGTGCGCCTGTCTCTGGTGCATATGCCCAAGCCGCGTCTGAAGAACACCAGCCTGCAACACTACAACTAAACTCAAAACCAGCATTTTGAACTAACTGTCCGGCTGCATATTTAGTCCCAGCAACATATTGCTCAGCATCACAACCAGTACCTGTGCCGCCTGATGAGCTACTGCTTGAAGATGAGCTACTGCTTGAAGAAGAGCTGCTGCTTGAAGAGGAGCTGCTGCTTGAAGAAGAGCTACTGCTTGAAGATGAGCTACTACTTGAAGAAGAGCTAGAGCCACCATCACACATCTCAGGAGTACCCCAAACAGTCCATTGTCCAGAGTTAGAGGCTGGTGAATCACCCTTTGTCCACCAAGCTGCTTTATACGCTAAACCATCTTGTTGCACTTGTTTACCACCAGTGTAAACCGTATTGCTATCCCACTCTGCAATTGCGCTACAATCAGCTGCAAAAGCATTGCTTGAAAATAGCCCCGCAGCAAGTAGTGCCGCAGGAATTAATTTCATTTTTATTTCCATATCGTTACTTTCCTTTTCCTTATTTAAAAAATCAGCAAAGCTGATCACCAATTAAACGTATCTCTAGGAATGAGGTACGTTTAAATTTTTTAATTTGCTTCAAGTTACTGGCTGTTAAATAACTGCCCGCGCTTGAATTTAATAATGGGCAGGCGATGACCTACCCATGCAAATAATCCATGTTGTTCAATATACTGTGCATACCGGACATAATTTTCATCTGCTGAAAGGTGCTTTTCTTCAGTTCGTGCGCGTAAAAAATAGATAACGTTTTGTAGTAGTAACAGGAAACTCAAACGTAATTTATCATCGAACTCAGGGGCGACTAAGAAAGGCATGAAAATTAACCACCAAGATATATTTTTAGCGATGTAAGCGGGATGTTTGGTATATCTAAATGGGCCATTAGTTAAAATACCGCGGTGGGTCAGGTTTGAAAAACGGATACCAAAGGCCATGCTTGCCCACACATAAATCACCACGAAAAATAGAATCAGCGCTCCATAGCTAAAATGCACCAGTGGTAAATCCCAGAAAAAATTACTCCAATCTCTGCCACTATTGTAGCTAATATACAGGGAGCCAAATACTGCGCCCCAAAAAGGTTGATAACAGATAAGGGCAATAAACCAGCCAAAAAAGGTAGGCTCTGTTGAGCGGATATGCGCATCAAACAAGCGCACTGTAAAACAGTATCCGACGGTGACAAAAAGCAGGTCGATATAAAAGAGAAAGTTATTAAAAAATTGGTAAAGGTTAAGAGAATAGCGTGCGCTAAAGTCACCTGTCAGCGTAAATATTTGTGTTATATCTTGATTAACAATGAGGTTAAGGTTGTTTGATGAGTATTTAAACATTAAAGGTAAAAAGAAAAGCTTTACTGTCCAACCGAGTAAAAGTTGACTGATACTTGACCAATCAACTGATCTGTTTCTTCCTAAAATGAATGCGCCTAATTGCCAGTAGCCATCTTTTGGCGAAACCATCATACGATCAACAAAATAAAAATAGGGGATAGCAACAAGGCATAACCCAGTGAAAATGGATTTCAGTAAATTAAAAAAGGTATCGTAATAACCCCCGCGATACTCTGGAAATAACCAGTAAACCAAGGCAACAAAAGCGAGGCAAGCATAAAAGCCAACTAACTTAATCGCTGTTCGAGTTAAGGAACCTGTATTGTTCTGTTTAAAATCTAAACCTGTGGTAGAGTTTTTGTAAGACTTTAAAAAGAGAGATTCAAGGAAGATAATCGGTATTGCAAGCGACAAGGAGGCAATAATAATCGCTAGGCTAGGCGATGACAGATCGCTACCGCGAAGCCATACAAGGCTGGATAGTGAGCATAGTAATCCAACAGCATTAATCCGCATGCTGGTCGGAGATTTAGGGCATTCTATCATTCAAATAATCCATTATATGAATAGTCGTCGTACAACTTCCTGTCGTTCGATTGATGGATGTTAGCAAAGTGTATTTGAAAATGGTGTGATTTATAGAAGATTTTTACTATTTAGATATAAAAAAAGCGACATCGATGTCGCTTTTTTCTTTTAAACTGGGTGGTTAATTAACCCATGCCATATTTTTTCAATTTTTTACGTAGCGTACCACGGTTAATACCTAGCATAGTTGCTGCACGAGTTTGATTACCACGTGTGTACTGCATGATGATATCTAACATTGGCGCTTCAACTTCCGATAATACTAACTCGTATAACTCAGTTGTGTCTTGGCCGTTTAGCTGTGCCACGTATCCAGAAACAGCTTGACGCACTGAATCTCGAAGTGGTTTTTGAGTTATTTGCCCGGTAGCCGGAATACTGGTTGTTGTTGTAAGTGCTTCTTGAGGAATATTTTGTTCAAACATGGCTGTTAACTCTTTAATTATTCAAAAAAATTTCTAATATATTTAACTGCTCGTTAGGGCAGTCAATAGCATTAAATTGTCGTTTAAAATGACCTAATTGATCTTGCGCTTGTAAATACCAACCTACGTGCTTCCTAGCAATTCGAGGACCCATCACTTCACCATAAAATGCATGTAGCGCTTGTACATGATTTAATAAAAGTGCGGTGACTTCCTGTTTATCCAAAGGTGCTTTGTGCTCACCTGTGGTTAAGTAGTGGTTTATTTCATTGAATATCCAAGGTGCACCCTGTGCACCTCGTCCAATCATAATGGCGTCTGCTCCTGTGTGATCAAGCACAAACTTGGCTTTTTCAACACTGGTTATATCGCCATTAGCAATCACGGGTATGGTTACATTTTCTTTAATTATTTTTATTGTGTCGTACTCTGCTTCGCCTTTGTAAAGGCATTGGCGAGTTCGACCATGTACTGCAAGTGCTTGGATACCAGCTTGTTGGGCAATTTGTGCTATTTCTAGACCGTTTCTACTTTCAGGATCCCAGCCAGTGCGAATTTTCAAAGTCACAGGTATATCTACCGAATCAACCACAGTTTCTAAAATTGCTTTCACAAGTTCAGGGTGAGGCAGTAGGGCAGAGCCCGCTTTCTTTTTGTTCACTTTTTTGGCTGGACATCCCATATTGATATCAACAATCTGCGCGCCTTGTTGCACACATAGCTGTGCAGCGATGGCCATTGCTTCTGGCTCGGAGCCTGCAATTTGCACGGAGCGAATACCCGATTCGCCATGGTAATCCATTCTTAACCTAGATTTTTTGCTATTCCATACGCGGGGATTAGACGACAGCATCTCAGAAACTGCGAGTCCAGCACCTTGATTTCTACAAAGCTCACGGAAGGGACGATCAGTCACTCCGGCCATTGGCGCTAAAATTATATTGTTGTCTAATCGATGTTGCCCAATCTGCATATAAAACAGTCAATCTCTCTAACTCAAGGCGGCGTAGTGTACGCATTTTTGCAAGCAGAATAAAGGTTAATAATTAACCATTTTGCAATTATTTTGCTTGCAAATCGCCCAATATTCAGATTGATCTCATTTTTGTGGTTTTTTTGTCTGTTTTATAGACGCTTTTGACCTGATAAGCGTGCCCACTCTTCTTTCACTTTTGCAGTGTCCATATCAAACCACTCGCCATAGGTTTCAATGAGCTCTTCTGCTTGTTGCTCAAGAATGCCTGAAAGAGCTAATGAACCACCTGGTTTAACGAGCGCTTCAATATTGCCGGATAGCTCCCGAAGTGGCCCTGCAAGAATATTAGCAACGAGTACGTCAGCAAGAATGCCTTCAGGTAGATCGGCAGGCAGGTAAAGCTCAAGTTGGTCTGAAACACCATTACGCTCTGCGTTATCCCGACTAGCTGTAATGGCCTGTGGGTCGATATCAATTCCGATAACACGCTTCGCACCTAGTTTTAGTGCAGCGATAGCAAGAATGCCCGAGCCACAACCAAAGTCTAATACGACTTTGTTTTGTAAATCCTGACCATCAAGCCATGCTAAGCAAAGTGCGGTGGTGGGATGTGTGCCTGTTCCAAATGCTAAACCGGGGTCGAGCATTACATTGACGGCATTTTCATCGGGAACGGGTTTCCAACTTGGGCAGATCCAAAGACGCTCGCCAAACTGCATCGGGTGGAAATTATCCATCCACTCACGCTCCCAGTCTTTATCTTCTAATTGCTCAATTTTAAAAGCAAAATCGTTACTTAATAATGGGCTACCTTTAAGGACTTCAAGGATCGTTTCCATATCTGCGTCAGCTTCATATAAGCCTGTGATATCTGTATCGCCCCAAAGACGAGTTTCGCCCGGTAAGGGTTCAAAAACTGGCGTATCTTGGGCATCGGTAAAGGTCGCTGACAATGCGCCGTTACTCATCAATAATTCGCCAATATCCTCGGCATTTTCAGAGGTTGCATTTAATTTTAGTTGGATCCAAGGCATCTTATTTATCCTAGTGTGATTAAGTTTTTAGGGAGAATACAGGGAAGCGAGTAATTTTCCAATGGTGTAAAAAACAAACGATACGGTTCAACTTTAAAAATCTGTGCTTTAAGGCCTGATATGTGGATAAGTTGATTGTAAATTCTTCAAATTATAATAATATGAGCAAGTTTTCTCCACTGGGTTAAAGAATGAATAAAATTGTAATCATCGATGATCATCAGCTATTTTTACATGGGTTAAAATTAACCCTAGAAAATAGTAATAACGAGGTACTGGTATTTGATAATCCATTACTTGCGTTGATGCAGATCGAACGATTACAACCAGATCTTATTTTAATGGATCTGTGCATGCCTGAGATGGATGGTATCTGTTTAATTGATGAGCTAGCCAAACGGGGTATTTTGTCACCTGTCGTGGTTCTTTCTGCCTGTGAAGAGTACAAAGATGTATTAATTGCACTTCAAAAAGGCGCGATGGGTTTTATTCCTAAAAACTATGCACCACAGGATTTGTTATCTGGGTTAGAGTCAGTGCTCATGGGGAATATTTTTGTTCCTGAAAACATTCAACATCAGTTGGATGTTTTATTACAAGAAGAACAACAAAACAAAGTACGTTATCATCTCTCTGGGCGTCAAGCTGAAATATTAACGTTGTTGTATAAAGGTAAAACTAATCGAGAAATTGCTGAACTGTTATCTATTTCACCTGATACGGTTAAATTCCATCAAAAAGGTATTTATCAGGTTTTAGATGTATCAGGTATGAATAGTCGCGCTAAAGCGATTGAAAAGGCGTTACAAGTTGGACTACTACACGCTTAATATAACACTCAGACAAACTCTTCTTATTATACCAAATTCACTAAATAACTGATCAATCTTACTGGTTAAAAGAAGCTATTTCAGCGTTAAAAATTTCGTAAAGGGAACAACCATTTGCATCAATTTTCGCCTTGAACTAACTCCTTTTTCCTGCGTAATATTTGATCACTATATTAGCGGAATTGGTATTACTCCCAATACTCCCTTTAAAAAATACTTAATGGCTTAGTAGCTGTCGCAATAGTAACCTTAATGCAGCTGGCTTTATCGGCTTATGCAAAACTTTATACAGGTTAGATGCTCCCTCTTTTAGTTTATCGGGATCTACTTCACCGGTTAATAAAACGGCTGGAATACCTTGTTGCTTTTGCGCTACTTTAATCAGGTCAATGCCATTTTTTTCACCTGGTAAACGATAATCAGAGATAATAAGTGCGTATCTATTTTTTGCCAAAACTTGTAATGCTTCTTGACTATTGTCAGCACAATCAACCCGGTAACCCCAGTTCTCTAACAACATTGATAATGCAGCTAAAATGCTAGCATCATCATCAATGAGGAGAATCGACTCGCTACTTTCTGTTGATAATGCCACTTTCTCTTGTATTATTTCTGTTTCTTTTCCTTTTGCAACTTGGAGTGAAAAACAACAGCCAACCTCAGTACTTTTAACTAATATCTCTGTATTTAACAGCTGTGCTTTTCGTTGTGATAATGCTAAACCTAAACCAATCCCTTTCGCTTTATTGTGCTGTGGATTTTTAGGGTAATACTGCTCATCAAATAGTGAATCTAGGTGCGCTTGAGCGATGTTAGGGCCTCTATTATGGACTTGTATATTAACCCCTGTTTTACTCTCACAAACCCTTAATAGAATTTTCCCTGATTGCTGGTGGCCATGTATTAAAGCGTTACTGAGAAGTTGCTCAATAATTTCACTGAGTATTTTTGCGTCGCTATAAAGCGAACATGGAGCAAGGTGGGTTTTCAGTGCAATATTTTTTTCTTTGGCAAGCAATCTATATTTCTCTATCGCACCTGAAAAGCAGGTTGATACAGGTACGTTTTGAATATTAGTTGGCAGAGTTTTGGTGTCTAATGTCGCAAGCTCTAATAATGAAGAGAGCCAATGGTCTAATTGTGTTGACGCATTCATTAAGTTTTCAATGACAATGCTTTGTTGTGCGTCTGAGGCTTGCTGTTTTATCAGGTGGCTATATAAAGCAAGGCTACTTAATGGCTGACGAATATCGTGAATAATATTTTTTAAATAGAAGGACTGTTGGTTTTCTAAGCTGGGCCCTCTTGTGGCTTTTACTGGGCTACTTTTAGAGCTATAAGTATTGTTTTTTATGTGTGAATAGACAGTTAAAAAGCCCAGTGTGAAGAGAAACACTAAGTTTAAAATAAAGACTAACGTGCTGGTATCGCCAACCACTGCGGTAAAAGTATAACTAATGATAGCAATGAGGTTATTGGCTATGAGCAATTGGAAATTATAAGAGAGAATATAAGCGTAAAAAAGTGGTAATAGTAAGGTGAAGTAGAGAAAACTATTTTGTGAAGTCTGTGTTTCAAAGTGACTATTTATGGTGATAAATAGGGTTGTAAAAAGCGTTAATATCGGTATTAAGCGAAGGCTCTGTGCATCTTTGTTAGCAATTAAGCAATGGATAAGATAGGTACACAGGAAAATAGCAGTTAAGGGTAAAATTAAAGGTAAATTGAAAGCAGCGGGGGGCGCAAAAAAACTGTAACTTTGTAGTGTGCCGACTGCATAGAAAAACAAAAAAGCGATGAGTATGACAATGTTATAGAGGCGAAGCGATTGCCACCTTCTAAAAAGAAACTCTTTATTTGTCTGCTTTTGGGTCATATGTAAATTTTATTTATGTAACTTGTTGATGATTATAACAGTTTTATTCTTTGTAGAGATTAAAATATGGCAAAAAAAAAGCCTAACAAAGTTAGGCTCGCCTGTAATATGTCTCTTATTATTACAACTTTTTATAACAATCAAAGTCCATTTTGGGCATCAAAGTGGGTTTACTACTATGCCTTAATTCCTTAAGACAAGTTAAGAATGCACTACCCTGCCCGTTAAAGTAACTACCTACCCGGGTAGTTTTTCAGACTTATTGCATTAATTTCCTTTCTGAGTGAAATTAATGTGATGTATATCACCTTTAATGGGGCTTGCTAATGGCTTAATTTTGCTTTTATAGATTGTAATGCAAGTGAGTACCCCTGTGCACCTAGCCCACAAATAACTCCCTGTGCAACATCAGACAGAAAAGAGTGATGACGAAATTGTTCTCGAGCATGCACATTTGAGAGGTGTACTTCTATAAATGGGATATTGACGCCTAGTAACGCATCTCTTATCGCAACACTTGTGTGGGTGAATGCCGCTGGGTTAATAATAATAAAATCGATTTGATTAAATGAGGCGTGAATTTTTTCGACGAGCTCATACTCTCGGTTACTTTGTATATGAGTTAAGTCAATGTCCATAGCTTCGGCTTGTATGCTTAACTCATCAATAATGTCATTGAGTGTTTGCTTTCCATATACCTCTGGCTCACGTTGTCCGAGTAAGTTTAAATTGGGACCATTTAACACTAATACTTTAATTTTCTTTGGCATAAAAAAAGACTCCTAAAACAAGATGTTTAGGAGTCTATCTGCTTGGTAATTAACTAGCTAGTTTTCTCTTTAGGTAGAGTAAATAGGGGAGACAAAGGTCTCACTTCATTAGCGAATGTTAAAGTTCAGCATTTTCTTTGATTAATTGATCAACCACACTTGGGTCTGCAAGTGTTGATGTATCACCTAACTGGTCACTTTCACCGGTTGCAATTTTACGTAGAATACGACGCATGATTTTACCTGAGCGAGTCTTAGGTAAACCTTCAGCCCAATGTAAAATATCAGGTGTGGCAATAGGTCCAATCTCTTTACGTACCCATTGTTTTACTTCTGCGTAAAGCTCTGGAGAAGAGAATTCGCCTGCATTTAAAGTGACGTAGGCATAGATGCCTTGACCTTTAATTTCGTGCGGAACACCAACAACAGCCGCTTCTGCAATTTTAGGATGAGCAACTAATGCACTTTCGATTTCAGCTGTACCCATACGGTGCCCTGAAACGTTTAACACATCATCAACACGGCCTGTGATCCAGTAGTAACCATCTTCATCACGTCGCGCACCATCTCCAGTACAGTACATGCCTTTAAAGGTTGAGAAGTAGGTTTGTTCAAAGCGATCGTGGTTATTATAAAGTGTACGCATCTGCCCTGGCCAGCTATCAAGCATAACCAAATTACCTTCAACCGCACCTTCTAAGATAACGCCATCGTTATCAACTAATGCAGGCTGTACACCAAAGAATGGACGTGTTGCTGAGCCGGGTTTAAGATCTGTTGCACCTGGAAGTGGGGTAATTAATATGCCGCCCGTTTCTGTTTGCCACCATGTATCAACGATAGGGCAAGATTTATTGCCTATTTTATCGTAATACCATTCCCACGCTTCTGGGTTAATCGGTTCACCCACTGATCCTAGAATACGTAGGGACTCACGAGTAGTTCCTTTAATTGCATCGTCGCCTTTTGCCATTAATGCACGAATTGCAGTCGGGGCAGTATAAAGCAGGGTAACATTATGCTTATCGACGACTTCACTCATTCGTGCTGTCGTTGGGTAAGTTGGAACGCCTTCAAAGAGTAATGTCGTCGCACCATTTGCCAGTGGTCCGTATACCAAATAACTATGACCTGTTATCCAGCCTACATCAGCGGTACACCAGTAAATATCACCTTCTTGATAATCAAAGATGTATTTAAAGGTCATCGTTGCGTAAACAAGGTACCCACCAGTAGTATGCAGTACACCTTTAGGCGTTCCCGTAGAGCCTGATGTATACAGAATAAACAGAG
Source organism: Psychromonas sp. psych-6C06 (assembly GCF_002835465.1). Lineage (NCBI taxonomy): Bacteria > Pseudomonadati > Pseudomonadota > Gammaproteobacteria > Alteromonadales > Psychromonadaceae > Psychromonas > Psychromonas sp. psych-6C06. The sequence continues at coordinate 480,198 of NZ_PIZM01000006.1, forward strand.
GATCTTCTGCATTCATTGCAGTTGGTTGACACTGTTCTGATTGTGGGGCTGTTATTTTATCCCAGTCTAAATCTCGTTGATCATTCCAAGCTACATCACCACCTGTGTTTTTGAAAACAATGACTTTTTCAACGCAATCTGTTCCCTCTTTTTCTAGCGCTTCATCAACATTTGCTTTTAATGGAACAGCACGGCCACCACGACGACCTTCATCGGCAGTAATAACAATTTTTGATTTACTATCAATAATACGACCTGCAATGGCTTCGGGAGAAAAACCACCAAAAACAATTGAATGAACCGCACCAATACGTGTACAGGCAAGCATTGCAACGGCTGCTTCTGGTGTCATAGGCATGTATAAACAAACCACATCACCTTTTTGTACACCTTGTTCTTTTAATGCGTTTGAAAATTTACAAACTCGCTTATGAAGTTCATTGTAAGTAATACTCTGATCTTGATCAGGAGAGTCGCCTTCCCATAGGATTGCTACTTGCTCTCCTTTTGTTGCTAAATGGCGGTCAATACAGTTGGCAGAAACGTTAAGTTCACCATCCTCAAACCATTTAATATCGATATGTCCCGGATCGTAAGAGCTATTTTTAACTTTAGTATATGGTTTAATCCAATCTAAAATTTTACCCTTCTCACCCCAAAAAGCTTCTGGGTCACTAATAGATGCAGCGTAGTCTGCTAGATATTGGTCATTCGTTAACAGGCTTTTTTCAGCCAACTCTGCTGATACAGGATAAACGTGATTTTCACTCATTCTTAACTCCATCTAATAAAGAGACAAACATTAATTATATTTTTAATGCTTGACGTTGTTTGATATTTCGCCACGTAGTCTAAAACAGCAAAAAAAAATAAATTGTGAGATGGCTAGAGCTTGTTAAACAAATGTTAATTAGCTGTGTATGTAAAATGTTTTTTGCGATCAATATCAATAAAAACAGCAGGCTATAAATAACAGCTCTCTTTCCCTTTATATAAGTGCGGGATTATTTTGCTTTTATGCCTTATTTTCCTAAACTTAATAGAGCGTTTTAATTCATTTTATTCTGATATTAGATTATATATTGCAATAAAAAACTCTTATGTTAACGCGGTAACTTGTTGTTTAGATTGAAATTTATCAAATGGCATTGCAGGAGTCGACTATGTTTTCTCGCAGGACATTTATTCAACATAAAATGAAAAGTGTGGCAAATCAACAAGGGTTTGCTGTTTTAACTTCTGCGGTATTACTCAGTATGGCTGGTATTGCCTTTACAGCTAATATGGCCTCTTCTCAATTAGTTGATAATCAGATTATTGGAAATTACTACCGAAATAATGAAGCATTTGCGAATGCAGAATCGGGGATGAATTTCGTTCTTAGCCAGTTAGATGATTCAACTATCGCTAAACAAATGTTAGCCAACCTGCCTTATGAATATGAAAATAGTAGCAACCATTTCACCATTAAAGTTACGCAGGTAAATCAAAGTAAGATCCTTATTACTTCTGATGCGACATCAATGGACGGCAGTGCAAAGCGACAAATTAATCTTGAAGTAGACTTTTTTGTTAGCTTCCCTATTCCTGCTGCTGCTGTTTCATCAAATGGTAAGCTCAATTTAGATGACAGTGCGTTAGTGAATGATGGTTGTGAAGGTTTGGCTGCGAGTGATTGTTTAGGTGGGGGTAATATTGCTGAGCATATGCTAGTGAGTAACCCTGCTATTGAGGAAGACGCAGATGATTTATGCTCCGGAGGGCAACTTGGGGAAAATGTTATTGCTGATAATGTATTAAAGGGAGAAGGGGATGAAAAAATTATTCAGCCTAACGAGGACGGAACAGGGTACGATTGGGGAGAGCTCTCTATTCCCGAAGGCTCTGAAATTGGTGGCTTAACACCTGACTCTGATCTTGATCCCAATTCACTCTTTGAAGCAACTTTTGGGATGGAGATGAGCCAGGATAATCTTGATGACCTTTGGGATAATGCTGCAAAAATAGACATGCGTTATGGTGGTGATTGCTCCGATATGTTGCAGGATGTGAGCGATCAAGATGAAATTGTATATATCAAGGGGGATTGTAATATTAGTCAGTTTTATGCTGAGCAAAGTAAAACCTCCGAAAATAAGGTCTTTTCTATTGGTTCAACAGAATATCCAAAACTTGTGTTTATTGAAGGTGGGACCTTTATCACTGCACCTAACACGGGCACATCTGTGGTTGGAATGCTGTACTTTTTACCTGCAATCCGCGAGCTTGTTGATGACGATGGTAACTATATTGATGAAGATGGTAACCTGCTCGCTGAGGATGAAGAGCCAATTAAAGTCACCGATGCAAGTGTTGATATGGGAGGGATTGACGTCAATGGAGCTTTATTAAGTGAATATAAGTGCTCTCACGACGGTTACGATAAAACCGATAATAAAGGCACCAAACAACATTTTTCGGCGCGTTTTGATAAGTTAGTATTAGAAGCTCTTTATTCCGATCTCGGTATGGGAGTATCGGGAACTGGCTATCGTTTAGCAGCAGGCACATGGAGAGACTTTTAATGAAATCTTTTAGCTTTAAATTAGGGTTTTCACTGGTGGAAATATTAGTTTCTTTGTTTGTGGTTAGCTTAGCCGCTGTCAATATTTCTGGTCTGCAAAAAATGGTGGGCGATCAAAATAGAAATAATTTCGCACATACCGCGGTTGTGGAGCTCGTTTCAGAAAAGTTAGAAGAGGTAATGCAATTTGATGATATGAATGACGTCCTTAATCTACATAATACTAATGAAACCTATCAAGACAGAGGAACTACCTTTCACTTACTTTGGCATATTAATTCAGTGTCAGGAGCATCAATGACATCGCCAATTCGTGAAGTTTCGATTGATGTTTCTTGGCCAGATGCCACGGGGGCTACACAAACTTTTAATTATGCCGAGCAAATATCGTTTGCTATGTTGCTCGAAGGTGCAGGGGGAACCGCTGGAACAAATGACTTCCCCTATACTATTAGCAATTTATTAGGTACAGATCAGGTCGGATACTTTGAGTCCAAAATGGGTTATAAAAAATCAGCCTATGTTATTTATAATAGCCAGCTTTTTCAGGCAACCGCAGTTCACTCGGTTGGTAATGGCCATCAAAGAGATGTCACTCCCCCAATGAGTAGTGACGGAGAAGTTTCTGAAGGCTGGGAGCATCTAGGGCGAATTGACGATCCAGACCTTTCTGATCTATTTACCGACTGAAGAAAATAGTGATGCCCTTTGTAATGGTATGTTATTGTTAATTTATTGAGTTACAGCAAAGAGCTTCACATGATCAATAGCCAAATACAAATATTAGCGCAGGCTGAAAGTTATCTGCTTTCTGTCACACCTGAGCAATACCAAGAGATTAAGTCTCCTCAGTTTATCAGCTCTTCTGGGCAACATTTACGTCATGTTTTAGACCATTACGTGGCAATGATCCGTGGTTTAAAAGTAGGATGCATTGATTATGATAAGCGAAGTCGAGGCGGTTATGTGGAGTCTGATATTGAAGCAGCCCGAAACTTAATTTTGGAAATTAAATCGTGGTTGTTGGTGCTTACTGATCAGCTATTAACCAAGCCTTTAATGTTATCGACTGAGGTTTGTATTGAAGAAAAGCGAGTGATCACAATGACTACAAGCCTTGCGCGTGAATTAGTTTTTGCTTCCAGCCATGCTATCCACCATTTTGCAATGATGGCACAAATATCAAAAGCTCAAAATATTGCGATTCCAGACAACTTTGGACTTGCGCCTGCAACAGCGACCTTTATGCGAGAGCAATCATGTGCACGTTAACCTATCAATTAACTGAAACAGGTTACGGATTATTTTTCAACCGTGATGAACAACGTAGTCGTGCGCATGCAATCCCACCCGCAGTAAATACCCACTTAAATGCGATATATCCAATTGATCCCGTCGGAAAAGGTACTTGGCTTGCTGTGCATAAAAGTGGTTTATCATTAGCTTTACTGAATAATTACCAAGCAGAAAGAAAACAATTGGCTAGTAAGTTTACCAGTAGAGGTGAATTAATATTGAAGTTACTTAATGACAGTGGGAATGTGATTAAGTCTCTTAAAGCACTCTCGTTGACCTCATATCAACCATTTCAATTATGTGTTTTCCCTAAAGCGTTAACGCGAAATAACGAACGCGTACATTACTTTCTGTGGGATGGCGATTGTTTGACTGAGCATAACAATACGTTACCAGTTACCTCTTCTAGTGTTGAATACGCAAAGGTTTATGAATCGCGAAGCCGTGTATATCAAGAGACGATTGTAGAGCCAAGTGCAACATCAGAGCAGTTTATTGAGTATCACCAATCTCAACAAAAAGATGGGGTGCTTGGTGTGAAAATGTCTCGTTTAGATGCACAAACGGTCAGTTTTAGCTATATCAGTGTGGGTAAGAAAATTCAGTTTTCATACCGAGATTATTTAAATAACAGTGAATATTTGGTTGATATGGAAAAAGAATAATAGGCATAAAAGTACCTCTTTGCCTAATTGAAGCTGATCTTCTGTTGCAAGTCGGAGCGGTTGTTATTTTGCTTTAATGTCCATTTTTTGTAAAAGTGCACCTTCATAAATAGCTTGCTTAATTAATGCAAAAGAGGCAATGGTTGAGTTTGCGGGTAAATCTGAAGAAGATATTTCGATACGATTTTGAAAGTCAGGAAGTGATTGGTGGGTAATACACTGTTTTATTGAACTGAATAAAGTATTTTGCGCCGTGGTTATTTTACCTGCAATGACGATTTTTTCAGGATTGAGCATATTAATTAAAATGGCAATGGTTTTACCTAGGTAGCTTCCTGCTTCAGCAACAATTTTTTCACAGAGTGGATCGCCAATCGCCGCTGCTTGGTAGATATTTTCGATATTAAGTGTTTTTTCACTTAAAGGTGTATATTCACCTCTGCTAATGGCTTGCTTTACTTTTTCAACAATCACGGTATCACTTACCTCTGTTTCAAGGCATCCAAAATTACCACAGTGGCACTGCGTACCATTAGGGTTTACTTGAATATGGCCAATTTCACCAATGTTGAAATTGGCCCCTAACAGCTCTTGGCCGTGCACAATAATTCCAGAGCCTACTCCATGATGGATGCTGATAACAATCGAGTCTTGACAGTTTTTAGTTGCGCCAAAGTAGTGCTCTGCTAGTGCCAATGCGCGCGTGTGGTTACCAATGTAGGTGGGAATATTGAATCTGCTTTCTAGGATATCAACAAGTGCTGTATTGCTGAGTTTACCAAATGCGGTGTAGATAACTCTGCCTTGTTGCGGATTAATTAAACCTGAAAGAGTGATCGAGATGGCTGATATTTTATTACCTAAAGCTTGCTCATCATTGATTAAGGTTTGTATCTCATGTTTTAGTAACTCAATGAGTTGTTCACCATCTTTTTTCTCAATGTTAATGCGTTTATCCGTCGATTTGTGGCCTGTTAAATTATAACGACTTAGTGAAAGTAATTTACGGCCAATTTTAATAGCAATGACATAAATATTTTCGGAGTTTGGAGCTAAAGATATGGCACAACGTCCACCCGTCGAAGCTTGCCTTTCAGTTTCGGTGATGATCCCTTTTTCTATCAAGTGTCTTGTTATTTTGGTTACACTAGCAGGAGCAAGGTTGCTAACTTTCGCTATTTTTACTCGGGAAATTGGCGCGTGTTGCTCAATGACTTTGTAGATGTGGGCACAATTAACCTGTTTAATAAGATCAATATTTGCAACGTTAGAAACTAGTTTTGAGTTTTTTTGTTGCATATGATACCTATCCTTAGGGGCAGTTGATCTTTCGAGTTTATTTTTGCAACAGTTTATTGGCTATTGCTGTAATGACTTCATCAATACCACGCAATACAAAATAAAGAGCCATTTTGCTGTTTATACAACGCTGAGCCTATGACCTGTGGTTATTTCACATGAACAGGCAAAAACGCAGTAAAAATGGTCAAAAAATGTTGCCCTAGGGGGTCAACACAACACCCTTTGCCCTTGCTCTATTTGACTACTTGAAACAGTACGCAATACAAAACGACGTTTTGCTATCCGTCAGACGAACCTCGCTTAGAGTGACTAAGCAACATTCCGTCTGCCGTGCTCAAAACGCGTTATATTGAACAAAATTTAAACGGCAAAGAACAACAGACCCTAGGTGTTATAAATATTAGAAAGAGTAAAGTTGCGTTTGTTGCTAGTCAATTTACATTGTCTAGAATTGTACGTCAGCTTTACTCTAAGTCATAGTTATTAAAAATAGATTATGAAGCTTTGTAGATACCATTAACAACCGTGGCATTTACTTTATAATCGTTGCTAAAAACAGTAAGGTTAGCAATTTTACCTGCTTCAATGCTTCCTAGCTTATGATCAACAGAGATTGCCTTAGCTGGGTAAAGTGTTGCCATACGAATAGCTTCATCAAGCTCAACGCCAACAAACTTTACCGTTTGCTCTATTGACTCGATCATGGTTACCGCTGAGCCACCTAGCGTACCATCTGCACCAAAACATTTGCCATCTTTGTAGTATACAGTCGTACCCACAAAATCAAATGAATCGATATTTGCGCCTGCTGGGGCAACTGCGTCAGTAACTAAAAACAGTTTTTCACCCATTATTTTTTTAGAAATGCGTACATTTTCGTAGGCAACATGGAAGCCATCTACAATCACACCTGCATAAATATCGTTATCATAGATAGCACCAACAACACCTGGCTCTCGGCCTGTAACTGGAGTCATCGCATTAAATAGGTGAGTTGCGCAGTTTGCGCCATTATCGATTGCAACTTTAGCCTGTGCGTAAGTTGCATTGGTGTGTCCAAGTGAAACGACAATATTGCTTTCACTTAATTGTTTAACTACTTCTGCAGGGCAATTTTCAGGGGCTAGTGTCAACATGCCAACAATATCACTATTTTCACAAATAAGATCAATCATCGCACTGTCAGGTTTACGGATAAACTCTTGACGATGGATCCCTTTTTTCTCAACACTTAAGTATGGACCTTCTAAATGTAAGCCTAAAACTTCATTAGGTGTTTTATCCATATAATTGCGAGCGACGTTTAATACGCGCTTAATGCCTTCGTCGGCATCTGTAATAAAAGTAGGTAGGTAACTAGTGGTGCCTGATTTGAGGTTAGCCGCTTGCATAATTTCAAGCGTTTCTTGTGTTTCTGCACCGTTGAGCATCACGCCTCCACAGCCGTTGAGCTGTAAATCGATGAAGCCCGGCGTTAGGTTTGAGCCATTCAAATCGATGCATTCGATATTTGCATCAAGTTCGGATGTGCTGACAATACGTTTGATTAAGTCATTTTCAATAACCACTGCGTGGTCAGTTAATATTGCTTGTGTAGTGAATATCTTACAGTTAGTTAGTGCGTACATTGGGTTCCCCTTAAATAGATAGGGGCCGGCGCCTTAGCGCCGCGATTGCATACCAGTTAGCCATAAGATAGCTTTGATAAGAACTAGTATTTGCAAAATGTAGAGCAGAGCTCTATCCCCTTGATGGTGACCTTTACAGGTTACCGATGTTGTCTGCTTCAAGCTCAGTGAAGTACTTAAGTGTTTTAACTTTAAGCTCCATGGTTGCGCCTTCATCACAAGCGATAATCGCTTTAGGGTGAAGTTGAAGTGCAGATACTGTCCATAAATGATTAACTGAACCTTCAACAGCAGCTTCAAGCGCAAGCGCTTTATTATGACCCGTTACAAGAATGAGTACTTCTTGTGCGTCAAGTAGTGTACCCACACCAATGGTCAATGCTAATTTTGGTACTTGATTTATGTCATTATCAAAGAAGCGTGAGTTTGCAATGCGAGTATCAGGTGTCAGTGTTTTGATACGCGTACGTGAAGCAAGTGAAGAAGCTGGCTCGTTAAATGCAATGTGACCGTCAAGACCGATACCACCCATAAATAGGTTAATTTTACCGTAACTTTTAATTTTGTCTTCGTAACGTTGACATTCAGCTTCTAGGTCATCAGCAAGACCGTCCAGAAGGTTAATATTTTTTTCTTGGATATCGATATGATTGAAGAAGTTGTTGTGCATGAAGCTGTAGTAGCTTTCTGGGTGTGAAGGTTCGATACCTACATATTCGTCCATGTTAAAAGTTACTACGTTTGCAAAGCTTACTTCACCTGCTTTATAAAGTTCAATTAAGCGCTTGTAAGTCGATAGTGGAGTACCACCTGTTGGTAAGCCTAAAACAAACGGACGATCAGCAGTTGGAGCAAACTTATTGATTGCATCAACGATATAACGAGCTGACCAAAGACCAACTTCAGGTGCTGAATTAAGTGGGATTAAACGCATTTTATTCTCCAGTATTTAAAGTAAATTATAAAGTTAATACGTAGCGTAAATTAAGTTTGTGCAACTTACCACCATATTTTAACTAAAAAGGACATTATAGTTGATTACTATCACAAAATAGTTTGTTTTGATTTGCGTAGGGTTAGAAAGTCTTTACAGTCATAGATAGATTTTTTCACGTAGTGCCTTTTTTGGCGTTGCTAAATAAGATCAAACATAAAAACACATACACGAATAATCAAACTTAGGAGAGTTAATAGTGAATATTCTTGGTTACATGCAAAAAGTAGGTAGAGCCTTAATGGTTCCGGTGGCAGTATTACCTGCTGCTGCAATTTTAATGGGTATCGGTTACTGGATCGATCCAAATGGTTGGGGTGGTGAATCTGCGCTAGCTGCATTTTTAATTAAAGCAGGTGCTGCTGTAATTGATAACATGTCTGTATTGTTCGCAGTTGGTGTTGCTTACGGTATGTCTAAAGATAAAGACGGTGCTGCTGCACTTTCTGGTTTAGTAGGTTTCTTAGTAGTAACAACACTACTTTCTCCTGGTGCAGTTGCACAAATTCAGGGCATTCCTGCTGCTGATGTGCCATTTGCATTCAATAAAATCAACAACCAATTCGTTGGTATCTTAGTAGGTATTATCTCTGCTGAGCTTTACAACAAATTCTCAGGTGTTGAACTACATAAAGCGTTAGCGTTCTTCTCGGGTCGACGTTTAGTGCCAATCGTAGTATCAGTGGTAATGATCGTTGTATCATTTGTACTAATGGCTATCTGGCCTGTCATCTTCTCTGGTCTTCAGTCTTTCGGTGAAACGATTTCGGGTCTAGGTGAAGTTGGTGCTGGTATCTACGCATTCTTTAACCGTCTATTGATTCCTGTTGGTCTTCACCATGCACTAAACTCAGTGTTCTGGTTTGACGTTGCAGGTATTAACGATATTCCTAATTTCCTATCTGGTCAGTCTGGCATCGATGCTGGTACAGCTATTCTTGGTAAAACAGGTATGTACCAAGCTGGTTTCTTCCCAATCATGATGTTTGGTCTTCCTGGTGCAGCGCTTGCTATCTACACTGCAGCTAAAGTTGAAAATAAAGAAAAAGTTGCATCTATCATGCTTGCCGCTTCTCTATCTTCTTTCTTCACTGGTGTAACAGAGCCTCTTGAATTCTCGTTCATGTTTGCAGCCCCACTACTATACGTAGTACATGCACTATTAACGGGTGTTTCTGTATTCTTTGCTGCAAGCATGGAATGGATGGCTGGTTTTGGTTTCTCTGCAGGTCTTGTGGATATGGTTCTTTCTTCACAAAACCCGCTAGCTAAACAATGGTACATGCTAATTGTTCAAGGTGTTGCATTCTTCGCAATCTACTACTTCGTATTCCTAGCGCTTATTAAAGGTATGGATCTTAAAACGCCTGGTCGTGAAGAAGCAGATGCTGATGCACCAAAAGCTTCAGCTGCAAAAGAAGATGCGGGTGAGCTAGCAAACCAATACGTTAAAGCATTGGGTGGCATTGAAAACCTTGAAGTAATTGATGCTTGTATTACACGCCTGCGTCTTACATTAAAAGATCGTAGCATTGTAAGCGAAGCTGAACTTAAAGGTCTTGGTGCAATGGGTGTTGTTAAGCTTGGTGAAAATAACCTACAAGTTATTATCGGTCCACAAGCTGAGAGCATTGCTAACCGTATGAAATCGGTAAAATAAACGATTTATTGCTGTCAGCTTAAGGCTGACAGTCAATATTTTTTAAAGACACTGCTTGCAGTGTCTTTTTTTTGTCTGCTATTTACCTTTTAGCTTGAGCTTAGCGGTGGAATATTAGATGATTGCCTTCTTGTTATTTGTAATAGTTTACCTTTAGTGAAACACGGAATTTCTGTGTTTGAGCGAGGTAATTCGTAAAATTATTACTTTTCTTATTTGTTAAATTTTTAGAGGTGAGCAATGACTCAGGTAGACAATAGCCCAAGCAATTTTATTCGTAATATTATCGATGACGATCTTAAAACGGGCAAACACCAGTCTATCCAGACTCGCTTTCCGCCAGAGCCTAATGGTTATTTACATATTGGTCATGCCAAATCGATCTGTTTAAACTTTGGTATCGCTGAAGACTACCAAAACGCAGCTTGTAACCTGCGCTTTGATGACACGAATCCAGTCAAAGAAGACGTTGATTATGTTAATGCAATCGAAAAAGATGTGTCATGGTTAGGTTTTAAATGGCAGGGGGAAGTACGCTATTCTTCAAATTACTTTGAACAACTTTATGCTTATGCCGTTGAGCTTATTGAAAATGACAAAGCTTATGTATGCGAATTGAATGCGGAGCAAACACGAGAATACCGTGGTACATTGACCTCTCCCGGTAAGGATAGCCCTTTTCGTGCTCGTTCCGTTGCTGAAAATCTTGACCTTTTTGCGCGTATGCGTGCAGGGGAGTTTGAAGAAGGTTCGATGATGTTGCGCGCCAAGATAGATATGGCATCGCCAAATATGAAAATGCGTGATCCTGTTATTTATCGTATTCGCTTTGCTCACCATCATCAGACGGGAGACAAGTGGTGTATCTATCCAATGTACGATTTCACGCATTGTATTTCTGATGCGATTGAGGGAATTACACATAGCTTATGTACTTTAGAGTTTGAAGACCATCGTCCATTGTATGATTGGGTTTTAGCGAACATTACAATTGCTGCTAAACCACGCCAAATTGAGTTTTCACGCCTTAATTTACAGTACACATTAACCTCTAAACGTAAATTAAATGCATTAATTGAAGAGAATATCGTAGAGGGCTGGGATGACCCACGTATGCCGACGATTTCTGGTATGCGTCGCCGAGGTTACCCTGCTGCATCATTACGTGAGTTTTCCAAACGTATCGGTGTAACAAAACAAGAAAATACCGTAGAGCTGGCTTCTTTAGAGGCTTGTGTTCGCGAAGATTTAGAAGCTAATGGGCCACGCGCAATGGCTGTATTAGACCCAATCAAAGTGATTATCACTAATTACGACGAAGGCAAAAGTGAGCAGTTAATCGCACCTTGTCATCCGAAAGATGAAGCGATGGGAACACGTGTATTACCGTTTTCTCGTGAGTTATATATCGATCGCGCTGATTTTAAAGAGGTAGGTAATAAGCAATATAAACGCTTAAAGCTTCATAAAGAGGTCCGCCTACGTAACGCTTATGTTATTCGTGCAGATGATTTTAAAACCGATGATGCAGGTAATATTACCGAAGTACATTGTACTTATGATCCCGGCACATTGGGAAAGAACCCTGAAGATGGCCGTAAGGTAAAAGGTGTTATTCATTGGGTTGATGTTACCAACAACTGCCCTGCAGAGTTTCGTGTTTATGATCGCCTCTTTTTAGTTGATAACCCTGCTGCTGAAGACGATGTGCACAGTGCGTTGAATCCAGATTCACTTATTGTTAAACAAGGATTTGTAGAGCTTAGCTTAACAAATGCTGTTGCAGAAAAAGCATATCAGTTTGAGCGAGAAGGGTATTTCTGCGCAGATAATCAAGACTCAAGCGCAGAGCATTTAGTATTTAATCGTACCGTAGCATTACGTGCTACTTTTTAATGATACTAAATGCTAACAGAGGAATTAAACAGGTGAACACTATTGCTTGTTAAAACTTACGCCACCTGTGTCGTGGGCTTGAAAGGAGAACAACTAACTCCTGCATCTCGCGACTTGGTCGTTTAAGTTTTACTGCGTAATATGAGGCCGCTTTCTAAATTCCATCGGCATTACTGGTAAAATAGTCCTAATAATCCTTAAAATTGGGACTATTTTATTTAATCTTTTATTTACACCAAAGTATCAAAGTGTAATAAATGGCGATATTTTTTGTAATGTGCTTTTACCAATTCCTTTAACCTTAACTAACTCTTCAATGCTGACAAAGTCACCATTCTCTTGGCGATAATTGATTATTGCTTGTGCTTTTTTCATGCCAATACCTTTGATTGCTGCCAGTTGTTTATCGGTCGCCAGGTTAACATTCACCTTCTCAATGCTCTGTGAGCTAATGTTTACCTCTTCAGTTTTATCGGCTGCTAATACTTGCATGCCTGTTGAAAGTAGAAATAACGAAGTAACAAACATTAATCTATAAGTTAATTTTCTTAACATGGTATCTCCTTTTTTATTGAGGTTTACACTTAAATTAGATGTTAATTTGATAAAGTCAAGTTGGTGGATAATAATTAATATGGGTTAGCCGATAAAAGTAATAACGAGCTACAAAAAAATATACTCTCAATCTGATAATTCCCTACTTAGTGCGCATATATCACCCTTATTTTGATAGGGAATAACTGATAGGAGTTGTGCGATATATGCTTTCTTGGCGTGGGGGATCACTGCTAATTAGCTTGTAAACTGGACGATGTATTTATTAATGCTTTGTTTGAGGGAAATAGAGTTCATTAAAGGTGCTTGTAATTCGTGGGGTGAGGCTGTTTTCAGTAATTAGTGACTTGATTATTAAAGTAATTTTTTACACTTCTTTTAAGGTGTAAAAAAAGAGATCAGTATCATGTTGTTACCATCGTTTCAATTAGCGTAGTTGTACGACACCCCTGATTGTGCGAAGATTTAACTACGCAAGGCGAATTGATTTATTGAAACCTTTAAAGTGTTAACTGTTACCTGTTTTTAAAAAGCAAACTCTCTTTTTTAGACTAAGCTTTATAGCGAACCTCATAATGAAGAGGCGGTACATGCATCCTTTATTAGTTTTTATAAACTGAAACCTTTCACACTTGAGTTAATTAAATTAGAAACCTAGCTTATTCAATGGGCAAGAAAGGGATTTATTGTTAGTAAATTAAACTGCTAATGCCCGTTTTTATTTTGGTTGGCTTTATACAACTGTTGACTGCTTCCTCCCTAATCAGGTCATGCTGGGGAACCAGAGAGAAGTTGCGATAGCTGTAAAATTTATATTAAGGAAAATTAAAAATGAAAAAAATACAAAGTGGTTTTACACTAATCGAACTATTAATCGTAATCGCGATTATCGGTATTTTGGCTGCGGTTGCGTTGCCTGCATACCAAGATTATGTTACAAAATCTGAAGTGGCTGGCGGACTAGCTGAGATTTCTGGTGCTAAAGCTGCATACACAATCGTTTCTAGCGAAGGTTCTGCTCCTACAGCTGCTGCTAGTATTGGATTAGCAACTTCAACTTCAATCTGTAGTTCATTTGATGTGAATGCATCAGGTATCAAGTGTAATTTTGCAAACGCAAATACTGATTTAAATGGGAAGTTTATTGCTCTTTCTTATGCGTCAGGAACATTCACTTGTAATACTGATGTTGCTGATAATGCATTAGTACCAAAAGCTTGTCGTTAATTTAGTTTATAATGGCGCCTAATAATATTAGTGGCCTTGCTTCAAGCTTGGCCACTCGTGGTTTACTTCCCCTCGACCAACTTCAGCAGATCACCACTAAAGCAGCTAACGAAAAAAAATCATTAGTCAGTTATCTGGTTGAAAATAATTTCATCTCTAGCCTTGAGCTTGCGCAATTTTGTGAAGCTGAATATGGTATTCCTCTATTAGATTCTGAAACCCTTGAACTGGATAATATTCCCGATAAGTTCATCAATGAGAAGTTAATAGAGAAGCATCATGCGTTGCCTGTTTATGTGCAGCAAAAAACCTTATACATAGCCATGTCTGACCCGACTAATGTCGGCGCACTGGAAGATTTTGGTTTTAGCTTTTCGATGCATACCGAAGCCTTATTGGTTGAGGAGGCTTTTTTAAAAGTTGCTATCGATAAGCTTCTCGAAAGCGATGAAGAGTCACTTGATGATATGGATATGGGAGATATCGATGATATTGAAGTCGATGAATCCGATTCCCGTTTAGATGAAGCGCAAGGGGTTGATGATGACGCCCCGATTGTTAAATATATCAATGGTGTCTTAATTGATGCGGTGCGTAAAGGTGCATCTGATTTACATTTCGAACCCTACGAGAAAAAGTATCGTATCCGTTTTCGTATTGATGGCATTTTAAAAGAGGTGGCAACGCCACCGGTTAATCTTGCTAATCGTTTCTCTGCACGTTTAAAAGTAATGTCAAAACTCGATATTGCAGAGCGCCGTTTACCACAAGATGGGCGAATTAAACTTAAAATATCTGCCAAACGTAATATTGACTTACGTGTCAGCACGTTGCCCACGATGTGGGGCGAGAAAATCGTAATGCGTATTCTGGACTCCTCTGCTGCGGCCCTAGATATTGATAAATTAGGTTATAGCGATGAACAGAAAGCCAAATATTTAGCTGCTCTCGATAAGCCACAGGGGATGATTTTAATCACTGGGCCAACTGGTAGTGGTAAAACCGTGTCACTTTATACCGGCTTAAACATTCTCAACACCGTCGAGCGAAATATTTCAACAGCCGAAGATCCGGTAGAGATTAACTTAACCGGCATTAATCAAGTGCAAATCAATACAAAAGCAGGATTAACTTTTGCTTCAGCGTTACGCTCGTTTCTACGTCAAGATCCCGATATTGTAATGGTTGGTGAGATTCGTGATTTAGAAACCGCTGAAATCGGTATTAAAGCAGCGCAAACAGGGCATTTAGTATTATCTACTCTTCATACTAACTCTGCGTCGGAAACATTAACGCGTCTGTTAAATATGGGGGTGCCTGCATTTAACATCGCTTCTTCTGTTTCATTAATCATTGCACAGCGCTTAGCGCGTCGATTATGTGAAGAGTGTAAAGTTGAAGATCATTATAATGATAATGAGCTTGCTACAATCGGATTTAATGTCAATGATATTGAAAAAGGGTTTACACTTTATAAACCAGTTGGTTGTGCAAAATGCAGTGATGGCTATAAAGGCCGTGTGGGTATTTATGAGGTAATGGTAATGACAGATAATATTGGTCACATCATCTTAAATGAAGGTAACGCCATGCAGATAGCCGATGTTGCTGAAGCAGAGGGTATGTATACCTTGCGTCAATCAGCTTTGCATCAAGCCATTGCAGGTATTACTAGCTTAAAAGAAGTTACTAGGGTTACTTAGCTAAAACATAGCGGGTGATTTCATTATAGTTAACAAAGTATATTTCACGGAAAGCCTCTAAGTCAGAAAAGGAACAGGTCATGGCTGCAAATAAAAACGTAAAAGCAACAGTCATCCATACGTTTAAATGGAGTGGGATTAATCGTAAGGGCGCTAAAGTTTCTGGTGAGCTACAGGGAGAGTCAGTTGCCGAGATAAAAGCCGAACTTCGTAAGCAAGGGGTAAATGTTACTAAAACCCAGAAAAAATCTAAGTCAATACTTTCATTTGGTGACAAAATAACACCAATGGATATCGCCGTCGTTTCACGCCAAATTGCAACCATGTTAAGTGCTGGTGTACCACTAGTACAAAGTTTACAGCTAATCGCTAAAAGTAACGAGAAAGCACCATTGCGTGAACTAATGAGCTCTATTGGTAATGAGGTTGCGTCTGGTACGCCCCTTTCGCAAACATTACGCGGCCATCCAAAATATTTTGATGATCTATATTGTGACTTAGTGGATGCGGGTGAGCAATCTGGAGCGCTTGAAACAATTTACGATCGTATCTCTATCTACAAAGAGAAATCTGAAGCGCTTAAATCTAAAATTAAAAAAGCGATGTTTTATCCTGCAGCCGTATTAGCCGTTGCTGGCGTGGTAACCATGTTGCTATTGTTATTTGTTATACCGCAGTTTAAAGATATTTTTGAAGGCTTTGGTGCAGAGCTACCTGCGTTTACATTGTTTGTGTTAGCGATTTCTGATGCAGTGCAAAATTATTGGTATATTATTCTTGGCATCGTTATTGTTGCTATATACACATTTAAAAAAGCACATCTTAAATCACAAAAAGTACGTGATAACACCGATAAATTTGTACTGAAAATACCAGTGATTAGCACTATTCTCGATAAAGCTGCTGTTGCTCGTTTTGCCCGTACTTTATCCACTACTTTTGCTGCTGGTATTCCGTTAGTTGATGCACTTATTTCAGCTGCTGGTGCTTCGGGTAACTATGTTTATCGTACTGCTATTAATAGTGTTCGTACCGAAGTGATGGGGGGGATGCAGATGAACGTGGCAATGAAAACAACCGGTGCTTTTCCAGATATGGTTTCACAAATGGTGATGATTGGTGAAGAGTCTGGTGATTTAGATGGTATGTTGAGTAAAGTTGCTGACATCTATGAGCAACAGGTTGATGATGCCGTTGATGCGTTAACTAGTTTGTTAGAGCCAATGATTATGGTTGTATTAGGTGTCGTAGTCGGTGGTTTGATCGTCGCAATGTACTTACCAATCTTCCAATTAGGTAGTGTAATTGGTTAGATAAAAGGCTTTTAAGGCTAGAAGGTAGCTGGATTAATGCTTTCTGCCTTCTCGCTTTCAGGCCTTTCTACCTTCAAGCTTTGCTGTTTTCAAGCCCTCTCGCTTTTTAGTTTGCTTTCTAATAATGCGGTGGACGCATGTCCACTTCTTCAACACCATCATTGTCAGGCTCTGACTCCTTTAATTTTGTGACTAAGTAAGCGACTTGCTCTGTTAATATTTGCAGGCGACGTTGTTGCTCAAAAATTTCATTATTAAGTGTCTCAATGTTGTCATCCTGAAAGGCTAATTTCATCTCTAACTGCTCAATACGGTTTTCTAATTCTATTGTCATCTTATACCTAATTAATTAATCTGCCAGACCTCAAGAAGCCCAGCGGAGCTTTCAGTAGCAATTTTATCGCTGTCCCATAATGTTGCAGAGTATACTACAGCTGTTTTAGGGCGTGTCGCTTTTCTTGGTGTAACTGTCCAGTTTTGTACACTTAAACCACTATCTACTTCCCATAAGCGAACTGTTTTAGTTCCATTTCCTGTGAGTAGATATTTTCCTTCATCGATAAAGCGCACTGAAGAAAATATAGATTGCCTTGCTTTGTAGATTAAGGTGCTATGTAGCTCGCCCGTTTCAATGTTCCAAATTTGCGATGCTTTTTGATTATCTGCAACAAAAGCGAATCGGCCTTGATCCTCTAGTTTAACCATTGAAATACGGTTCTTGAAATTAAATTCTTGAATAATTTGAGCTGTTTGGGTGTTCCATAAAAAAGCGCGATGGTCGTTTCCTCCAGATAATGCGTACAATCCATTAGCAGAAAGATCTACACTGTTTACCTTCTCGCTATGAATTGGCATCTCTAATCTACGACCTGTTTTTAAATCTATGTGAACTACTTTGCCATTTACTTGTCCATACAACACGTAACGTCCATTTGCTGATAAACGAATATCACGAATAGCAGAGTCACTGACTTGATAAAAGCCGACATTTTTACCGGTTTTTATATTCCAAATCGCAAATTCAGATCGGCTGGCAGAAAGAGCAAAGCTATTGTTAGCAGAGATCCTAACAATATATATATCATTACTTTCTGCGTTGTGATGTTGCCATTGATACAGTAATTTATTGTTACGGTTATCCCAGAAGCTTAACCCATGATGTATGGACGAAGTGATCGAGTAATCGCCATTTTGTGAAATTTCAGCTGCGAATGCACCCTCTACAGCATGTTCATATTGATGAAGGGGAGTATCAGATTGTGAACAAGCGGTTAGAAATATTAGGCTAGATAACAAAAAAAGCAATTTAAAAGGCAGTTTCAATAACATTTTTAATAACATTAGCTAATTAACTTTTGGTTAAAATAATCATTAAGGTTAGTATAAGGTCATCATTTTTGATAGTGGCTAACTCATTAAGTTGCTATCTATTAACAAGTTTTTATATAAAAATCTGGAGTAACAATGAAAAACGTATTTAAAGTTTCTTTATTAGCGGCTGCTGTTGTATTAACAGTAGGTTGTAACGAAAAGAAAGAAGAAGTCGCACCTGTTTCTTTTGAAAATAGCCAAGATAAAGCCGCTTATGCAATCGGAGCCTCATTTGCTAGTTACGTCAACACAACGCTTGAAAAACAAGCTGAGTTTGGCATGACACTAGACAAAGAAGTTATTCTTCGTGGGATTACTGATAAGTTACGTGATAAATCACAGATGACTGAAGAGCAAATGATTGAAACTCTTCAAGCATACGATGCGGAAGTAAAAGCTGCTGCTGAGAAGAAACAGCTTGAAGTTGCTGCTAAGGCAATCGAAGATGCGAAAGCATTCTTAGATGAGAATGCTAAAAAAGAAGGCGTAACAGTGACTGAATCAGGTCTTCAATACTCTGTTATTACTAAGGCTGATGGTCCAAAACCTAAAGCTGAAGACACTGTTTCTGTTCACTATGTAGGTACTTTAGTGGATGGTACTGAGTTTGATAGCTCTGTTAAACGTGGTCAACCGGCTAAATTCCCTCTTAATCGTGTTATTCCTGGCTGGACTGAAGGTGTACAATTAATGAGTGTTGGTGAAAAATACAAGTTCGTTATCCCTGCAGAATTAGCATATGGTGAGCAAGGTGCTGGTTCTATCCCTCCTGGTTCAACATTAATCTTTGAAGTTGAGTTGTTAGAAATTGAAGCTGTTGAAGCCGATGTTCCTGCTGCTGAATAATGGCTAATAGATATCGATGAGCGGTTTCCTCTCATTGTAAATAATCAAGAAGATCGCTTAGTGCGATCTTTTTTTTGGCCCTGTTTTTGTTCATTGTCGTTTTACTGTATCCTTAGCAGCTTATAAATTGAGGTATATATTATGTGGGATGTAATCATCATTGGTGCCGGTGCGTCTGGGTTAATGTGTGCGATTGAAGCGGGTAAACGAGGGCGTAAAGTATTATTGCTCGATCATGCAAAACGTGCAGGGCAAAAAATAATTATGAGTGGTGGTGGACGCTGTAACTTCACCAATCTTTATGTTGAACCTGCAAATTTTCTTTGTGATAACCCACATTTTGTAAAATCAGCATTGAGTCGCTATACCCAATGGGATTTTATTACATTGGTTGATAAGCATAACATTAGTTGGCATGAGCGTGATCATGGGCAACTTTTCTGTGATGATAGTGCCAAGCAAATTGTTACTATGTTACTTGATGAGGCGACTAGAGCCGGCGTTAAAATCCAATTACAATGTGAAATTTTTTCACAGCAACAGATTGCAGATAACCACTTTAGTGTACAAACAAAGCTTGGGCATTATGAAACGCAATCATTGGTCGTTGCAACAGGTGGTTTATCATTACCAAAAATGGGAGCGACACCATTGGCTTATAAAATTGCTGAGCATTACCAATTGCCAGTAAAAGCAACGCGAGCAGGCTTGGTGCCATTTACATTACATCAAGCTGATAAAGAGCGTTTTGCGGACCTTTCCGGAATTAGTTTTCCTGTGACTGCAAGTTGTGAAATTAAAGTAGGTAAAAAAGCCAAGCAGGTAAGTTTTAGTGAAGCGTTACTGTTTACACATCGTGGTTTAAGTGGTCCTGTTATCCTACAAATTTCAAATTATTGGCAACCAGGGGAGTCTATTTCCTTAGATCTCATGCCAAACTTAGATCTATTTTCTGAATTAATGTTAAATCAGAAAAAACGTCCCGAACTAGGGCTCAAAACATTGCTCAGCCAGCAATTACCTAAGCGTGTCGTTGAATGCCTGTTAGAGAGTGCAGAAATTACAAGCTCACCTCTTAAGCAATACAATGAAAAAAAATTACAGCAAGTTGCTACCTTATTTCATAACTGGAGTCCTGCAATTAATGGTACAGAAGGTTACCGGACCGCTGAAGTGACACTTGGCGGTATTGATACTGATTTTATCTCATCACAAACGATGCAATGTAAATCGGTAGCTGGCTTGTATTTTATTGGTGAAGCGTTAGATGTCACCGGCTGGCTTGGTGGTTTCAATTTCGCTTGGGCTTGGTCGAGTGGCTGGGCTGCGGGTCAAGTTGCTTAAATCAATGTAACTTAATACTTTAAAGAGAATAAAATGAATAGTAAAACAACACATAAACCGCGTCCGATGATTGATTTGCTGGTAAGCATCGTTATCCCTTCACTTATTTTGATGAAATTAAGTGGGGATGAACACCTAGGAGCTGCTGGAGGACTTGTTGCTGCGCTTTCATTTCCACTTGCATGGGGATTATTTGAGCTAATAAAGTATAGAAAATTTAACTTCATTGCGCTGTTGGGCTTAGTGAGCGTGTTACTCACTGGTGGCATCGGTTTATTTGAGCTTGATACGAAATGGCTAGCTATTAAAGAGGCCGCTATTCCTGCGATTATTGGTATTGCAGTGCTTGTTTCTACATTTACCCCTTACCCTCTTGTAAAGGCACTGTTATTTAATCCAGAAGTAATGGATATAGAAAAAATAAATCAAAAGTTACGTGAGCATAATGCAACACAGGCTTTTGAAGCTCGTTTGCTCAAAGCCACCTATTTAGTCGCCTGCTCTTTTGCATTTTCAGCGACGATGAATTATATACTCGCTAAATGGTTAGTCACAAGCCCTGCGGGAACAGCAGAGTTTAACGAACAACTCGGGGAGCTTACACTTTATAGTTACCCTATGATAGCGTTGCCTTCCATGGTAATGATGCTGGGTGTTTTTTATTACTTATGGTGTACCATCCGCGATTTAACCGGGCTAAAATTAGAAGAGGTTATGGCCAGCAAAAAATAGAGGTGTATAAAAGTGCTAAAAGAAAGCTTCAGTTTGTTCAACAAGCAGTAATAAACACTACCGTAAGCTTTAAATTAAAGCTGTTTATCTAGTAGGCTTTCTAGCTCCTCAGCTGTTACTGGCTTAGAAAAAAGGTAGCCTTGGTAGTAATCACAATGTTCACTTTTAAGTAGCTGCCTCTGGCTCTCGTATTCAATGCCTTCAGCTACTATTTTCATTCCTAAGTTTTTACCCAATTGAATAATGGTTCGAACGACCATATGGTCGTCTTCATTGTCTACACAGTTATCAATAAAGGACTTATCTATCTTAAGCACGTCCAACGGTAATCGAGCGACTTGGCTTAAGGAGGAGTACCCGGTTCCAAAGTCATCTAATGCTAGGCTCACCCCTAAGTTTTTTAATTGACTCAAGATGTTAATATTATTGTCTTGATTATCCATTAACCAACTTTCTGTTTGTTCTATCTCTAGCCATTTGGGTTGGCACTCGGTTTTCTCTAAAATAGCTTTAACTGTTTGCTTAAAGTTATTGGCTGTTAATTGAATGGAAGAAACATTGACTGCGACATTGCAGAGCGAGTATCTTTTTTGCCAGTTCGTTATTTGTTGGCAAACTTCTTCGATCACCCAATAGCCAATTGGAATTATTTCACCACTTTTTTCTGCAATAGGAATGAACTCTAGAGGGCTGATCACCCCATATTGAGGGTGCTCCCATCGTAATAGTGCTTCTGCAGAAGTGATGCTGTTATTTTCAATTTTCATTTTGGGTTGATAGAGAAGTTGTAACTGTTTTTTCTCTAGTGCGCGTTTAAGATCTCGTTCTAATTGGTTACGTCGTGCAATTGTTTCAATAAAACTTTTATCGAAATAAGTTGAGACACCATTACCCATTGATTTCGATTGGTACATGGCTAAGTCAGCGTAATTACAGAGGGTTTCAATGTTGTTATTATCATCAGGAAATGTTGCGATACCAACACAAGCAGAGAGGAAGCACTTTTTATTGTTAAGTATAAAAGGTGGTTTCATCTGATCGTTAATTGTATTAGTTAAAAGATCAACTTTTGGCCCTAATAAATCTTGTTCGTTAGTTATCAAATAAGCAAACTCATCCCCCCATAATCGATACACCTTATCTATTTTTTGCAGACGCTCTGAAACCTGACAAAGCACTTCATCTCCAGCTAAATGACCGAGTTGATCATTAATGTTTTTGAATCCATCAAGATCTAGAATAATGAGCGCAAAAGGGGACTTTTTCTTCTGTAATTGGCGCATCTTTTTATTGATACTTTTTCTATTGGATAGGCGAGTTAACTCGTCGATATAACTTTCTTGACGAAATAGTCGCATCTTTTGCAATGAATGTTGTTGAAAATAGGTCATGATGGTCGCAAATGTTGCAATCACGACTAGTTCCAGTCCATCCTCAATAACATCGCTGAGAGAATTAGTTTCAATACTTGGGTAATAGGCACTCAGCAATAGAAAGGAGATAAGAATTGGCCACATACTACCGGGTAATATGAGCAGATATAGGAAAGGGATAAAGATATACATCTCCTCAATCTCCTCAATATCGCTAACAAAAATAAAACCTGAGGCGAGTAACAATAAGAAAGATACTAAGCAAGCGTAATATTTATAGTTATTCGGAAGTTTGAGTTGCTTTGAGAAATAGGCTGTTGCTAATAATGTTGCAGCCACGCCATAAAGCGTCAGCGCTGATGGAGTATGATGCAGGCTAATATAAGTGTAAAAAACCACTGTAAATAAAAATAAAAAAATTGCAGGTAAAATAATGCGTTGAGTGATTTTTCTTACATCCACAAAGATTCCTAATGATGATCTTATCTAGTCAATAGGGTAGTAGATAAAAATCGCTTATGCCTTAGTGTGGTCAAAAATTGTGTGATTTATTAGACTTTGATTCATCAATAGATGCAAACATAGAATATTTTTACCAGTGATAATAAAAAAAAGCCCACAATGAAGTGGGCTTTTAGTTAGTAAGGATTATTTAGTGAAGATTATTTAGCTTTTTTAGCTTTTTTTTCTTCTTTAACTTCTGGTGCATCCATAACGTCAACGTAATCTTTACCGTAGTAAGAAGCGATTAATACTTCTTTTAATTCAGCGATTAATGGGTAACGTGGGTTTGCACCAGTACACTGGTCATCAAACGCATCTTCAGCAAGAGAATCAACTTTCGCCATGAACTCAGCTTCGTTAACACCTGCAGCTTGGATAGATAGTGGAATATCGATTGCCACTTTTAGTTCGTCTAACCAAGTTAGTAGGTTGTTTAATTTCTCTTCTGTATTCTTACCACCAAGACCTAAGTGATCTGCAACTTCAGCGTAACGAGCACGTGCTTTTGGACGGTCGTACTGTGAGAATGCAGTTTGTTTAGTTGGTGTATTTGTTGCGTTGTAACGAATTGTATTCGTTAATAACAATGCATTTGCTAAACCATGTGGAATATGGAATTCAGCACCTAGTTTGTGCGCCATTGAGTGACAAACACCTAGGAATGCATTCGCAAATGACATACCAGCGATAGTTGCTGCGTTATGTACTTTCTCACGTGCTTTAGCATCGTTTTTACCGTTAGCGTAAGAGCTTGGTAAGTACTCTTTAAGCATTTTAAGCGCTTGTAGAGCGTGACCGTCAGAGTATTCGTTAGCAAGTACAGAAACATAAGCTTCCATTGCGTGAGTTACAGCATCGTAACCACCGAATGCACATAGAGACTTAGGCATATCCATTACTAGGTTAGCATCGATAACAGCCATGTTTGGCGTTAATTCGTAATCAGCTAATGGGTATTTTTGGCCTGTCGCATCATCTGTAACAACAGCGAACGGTGTAACTTCTGAACCAGTACCTGAAGTCGTTGTAATCGCAACCATTTCTGCTTTAGTACCCATTTTAGGGAACTTGTAGATACGCTTACGGATATCCATGAAACGCATTGATAAATCTTCGAAATCAGTTTCTGGGTGCTCGTACATAACCCACATGATTTTTGCTGCATCCATTGGTGAACCACCACCAACAGCTAGAATAACGTCTGGCTGGTAGCTATGACATGCTGCAGCACCGGCTTTAACAACAGATAATGTTGGATCAGCTTCTACTTCGTGGAATACTTCAACTTCCATGCCTTTCTCTTTTAAGATTGCACGTAGGTCATCAATATAACCATTGTTGAATAGGAAACGGTCTGTCACGATTAGTGCACGTTTTTTGCCATCTAAATCGTCCATTGCGATTGGTAAACAGCCACGACGGAAGTAGATTGATTTAGGTAGTTTATGCCACAACATATTTTCAGCTCGCTTCGCTACAATTTTCTTGTTAATAAGGTGTTTAGGACCTACGTTTTCAGAGATAGCATTACCACCCCATGAACCACAACCTAGCGTTAAAGAAGGCGCTAGCTCGAAGTTGTAAAGGTCACCAATACCACCGTGAGAAGAAGGTGTGTTACACAGAATACGTGCCGTCTTCATTTTATCACCGAAGTATGCGATACGATCAGCGTTTGCATCTTGGTCTGTGTAAAGTACTGAAGTATGACCAACACCACCTATGTCTAACACAATACCTGCTTGACGTACTGCATCTTTAAAGTCTTTCGCTTTAAATAGGCCTAAAGTAGGAGATAGTTTCTCATGTGCAAATTCATCATCGTAAGAAGCTTCTAGGCCCTCACCGATTAAGATTTTAGTTGATGTAGGTACTTTTACGCCTGCTAATTCAGCGATTTTGTATGCTGGTTGACCAACGATTTTAGCGTTAAGTGCGCCATCGATAAGCAGTACTTTACGTACTTTATCTGCATCTACTTTGCTAAGTACCGCTGCGCCGTATTTAGCGAAACGTGCTTTCACTTCATCGTATACAGATTCAACTACGATTGCTGCTTGCTCAGAAGCACAGATAACACCGTTATCGAAAGTTTTAGACATTAAAATTGATGATACAGCACGTTTGATGTCAGCTGTTTCATCGATAACAACAGGTGTATTACCAGCACCAACACCGATAGCTGGTTTACCTGATGAGTAAGCCGCTTTAACCATGCCTGGACCACCAGTTGCAAGGATAAGGTTGATATCGTCATGTTTCATTAATGTGTTAGAAAGCTCAACTGATGGTACGTCGATCCAACCGATAATGTCTTTTGGAGCACCCGCTTTGATTGCTGCGTCTAATACTAATTTTGCCGCGTAGTTGGTTGCATTTTTAGCACGTGGATGTGGCGAGAAGATACAGCCATTACGTGTTTTAAGACAGATTAATGCTTTAAAGATTGCTGTAGAAGTTGGGTTTGTAGTTGGAACGATTGCACAAACGATACCTACTGGCTCAGCGATAGTAATAGTACCGCCTTCATCGTTCTTATCGATAACACCACAGGTTTTTTCGTCTTTATATTTGTTGTAGATAAATTCAGAAGCAAAGTGGTTTTTGATTACTTTGTCTTCCATGATGCCCATGCCAGACTCAGTTGCTGCCATTTTAGCTAATTCGATACGAGCAGTTGAAGCTGCTAGAGATGCAGCGCGGAAGATTTTATCAACCTGCTCTTGTGAGTAACCAGCAAACTCTTTTTGAGCAGCTTTAACTCGTGCAACCATTGCATTTAATTCAGCAACATTACTTACTGTCATATGTTTCTCCATATATAATAAAAGTTCAAAAATTTAAAAATGTTTTAGTAAAAAGGCGTCTTATTTGTAAAACCTATCTTAATAAATAACTTTCAACTTGATTATAGAAATTTACATTTTTGAGGTATTGATCAAGATCATAATGTAAGTTAATTACTAGAAATGGTGATCTAAGTGCTCTTTTTACTTGGTCATTGTCTTTATTTTGATGTTCGGTTGAAGTTTTATAACATACTTTTATTGCTATATCTGTTTATTCAGTTTCTTAATGATATATTTGTGTAATGAGTAATTTACACAATGTTAATGATGCTGATTAAACGTTGCTTTTTTAACAGAAACTTCTTTTTTTAATTAATTGGAATCTACATGTCAAACATATCCACTTCTGCTCGTGCTGCTTTTTATTGCGCTGCTATTGTCATCGCTTTAGCGGGCATTAAGGCTGCAGCTTCTATTATTGTTCCTTTTTTATTGTCGTTATTTGTTGCAATTATTTGCAATCCAGCAATTAATTTTTTAGCAAATAAAAAGGTGCCTCGCGGGATCGCCATTAGTTTAGTAATTATTTTTATATTTGCTCTATTTATTATACTCGGTGGAGTGATAGGTAGCTCGGTTAATGGCTTTCGAGATGCCTTACCTAGTTACGAAGTACAGTTATCAAACGAATTAGATTGGGTGGTTAACTGGATGGCTAGCCATAGCGTATCAATATCGATGAGTGAGGTGCGTGGTTATTTTGACCCAAGTAAAGTCATGGGGTTGGTAACTAGCACACTTAGCGGATTTAGTAGTGTTTTAGGTAACGTGTTTTTATTATTATTAACCGTTGTCTTTATGCTATCAGAGGGGCAGGGCTTTGCTAAAAAGTTACACGTTGCTTTTGATGAGTCAGCATCCGCAGAGAAAAACCTCGATCATTTTTTAACGATGGTCAATCGTTACATGGCGATTAAAACCATGATCAGTTTAGCAACTGGCGTCATTATCGGTTTTGTGTTGTGGGTGATGGGAGTTGACTTCTTTATTCTTTGGGCGCTACTGGCCTTTTTACTTAACTATATTCCTAATATCGGTTCTATTATTGCAGCTGTCCCTGCGGTTATTCTTACCTTTTTACAGCTTGGGTTAATTCCTGCTACTTTTGTGATCGGCTTGTTTGTTTCAGTAAACATGATCATGGGTAGTGTTATTGAGCCTAAGTTTATGGGCAGAAGCCTAGGTTTATCCACTTTAGTGGTGTTTTTATCGTTAATATTCTGGGGGTGGCTATTAGGTATGGTAGGCATGTTATTATCTGTTCCGTTAACGATGATATTTAAGATCGCATTAGAGAATAGTAGTGGTGGGCGTTGGTTTGCAATTTTATTAAGCTCTGATGAAGAAGTGGATGCGCTGGCGCTTGGTGATGAGAGCGCGGATCCTTTTGCTCCTATTAAAGAAAGTATTGATGAGAAAATTGAAGAAGAATAATGAGCTTAATTGAAAAGATTAATTGGAGTGATGTTCAGGCATTACCTGAAAAAGAGCTACAACGTTTATACCATGGCCGAGGTTTTCATTCGCTTGAAACCAGCCATATTAACATTGATTGGTTATCACCAGTGATCTTGATCATTCTCTATAAAGAAGAGACTGATGACTGGGTTTTAACATTAAGTAATGCGTTACTAGTGAAGATGCAGGAGATAGGCTTTGATGTTCTCAGTGTTCAGGTACAGTTCCGTTGCCGTGATTTTGCGCCCACAGAAGTTGTTTGGGGCGAAAAGTGTACCGATTTTACCTCTGTTGAAAATGGCCTGAACTATAAAATAAACCTTGGAACAAACCAGAATTACGGTATCTTTTTAGATATGAAAAATGGGCGAAGTTGGTTACGTGCGAACGCCTCTGAAAAATCAGTGTTAAATCTTTTCTCTTATACCTGTGCTTTTTCAACGGCAGCCATCGCAGGTGGTGCTTCGAGTGTGGTGAACCTTGATATGAGTAAGGCTGCTTTAGCGGTCGGACGAGATAACCATCGTTTGAATGAGCATGACTTAAGTAAGATAAAATACTTAGGCCATGATCTGTTTAAGTCATGGGGTAAAGTAAAGCGTTTAGGACCCTATGATATTGTGATTGCAGATCCTCCCTCTTTGCAAAAAGGCAGTGTTAATATCAAGCGTGATTACCCTAAAATCATTCGCCGTTTACCGGAACTACTGAACCCAGGTGGGCAAGCGTTACTTTGCTTGAACTCCCCCGATTTAGACTTTGCATTTATAGAAGATGTAATAAAAGTAGAGTGTCCAGAGGCAAAGATATTGCAAAAGATTAACCCAGAAGATCACTTTATTAATATTAATCCAGATCGTGGTTTGAAATGTCTTCTCGTAGAGCTAGAAGGGCAGGAAAGCTAGAAGGCCAAAGAAAAAGATGCTGGAATGCTAGAGCAGCTTCAAACCTTCCAGCATAAAAAAGGCCCCGTTTTGATTAAATCAAATCGGGGCCTTTTAACATATGCACAGACTAGAAAGCTACGAACTTTTCTGCCTTATAGCAGGTTTTATCCTTGCGCTGCGCGCTCTTTTTCAGCTGCTTGTGTTGCTTGAATTGCTGTTAACGCGATTGTATAAACGATATCGTCAACTAATGCACCACGAGATAAATCATTCACTGGCTTACGCATGCCTTGAAGCATTGGACCGATACTGATTAAGTCGGCACTACGCTGTACAGCTTTGTAAGTTGTGTTACCTGTATTTAGATCTGGGAAGATAAATACCGTTGCTTTACCTGCAACTTTAGAGTTTGGCGCTTTACTCTTAGCAACGTTTTCCATCACAGCTGCATCGTACTGTAGCGGACCATCGATAAGAAGATCTGGACGACGTTCCTGTGCAATTTTAGTTGCTTCACGTACTTTTTCTACGTCAGAGCCTGCACCTGAATTACCTGTCGAGTAACTGATCATAGCCACTTTAGGGTCAATACCAAATGCGATAGCTGAATCTGCCGATTGAATTGCGATATCTGCAAGTTGCTCAGCCGTTGGATCAGGATTGATTGCACAGTCACCGTACACTAATACTTGATCAGGCAATAGCATGAAGAAGATAGAAGATACTAAACTTGCGCCTGGAGCTGTTTTAACTAACTGTAGTGGCGGACGAATCGTGTTTGCTGTTGTATGCACTGCACCCGAAACAAGGCCTGCTACTTCATTCTCAGCTAACATCATTGTACCTAGTACAACCGTGTCTTGTAATTGCTCACGCGCGACAACTTCAGTTAGACCTTTCGCTTTACGCAACTCAACCATCGGTGCAACATAGTTTTCTAACACATCATTTGGATTGATGATTTCAACATCATCAGTCAATACGATACCTTGCTGTGTAGCAATACGGTGGATCTCTTCTGGGTTACCCAATAGTACAGGTTTCGCAATTCCACGCTGAGCACAAATTAGCGCAGCTTGAATCGTACGAGGCTCTTCACCTTCAGGCAATACGATGCGTTGATTTGCTTTACGCGCAAGCTCTGTTAAGTGGTAGCGGAATGCAGGTGGTGACAAACGACGTGTTAGTGAAGAATCTTCAGTTAACGTATTTAACCAATGCTTGTCGATGTGCCCTGCAATGTACTCTTGTACTTTTTCGATACGCTCAACATCATCAACAGGTATCTCCATGTTGAAGTTTTGTAAGCGTTGGGCTGTTTGCCATGTGTTGCTCTTAATTAATAGAATAGGTAAGCCCGATTCCATTGCACGGCTACATAGCTTCATGACTTCTTCTTCAGGCGGATAGTCACCCGTTAATAGTAAGCAACCAATCTGCATACCATTCATTACTGCTAGACACGCGGCAATGATAACATCACTACGGTCACCAGATGTCACTAACATTGAGCCAGCTTTAAAGTGCTGCACCATGTTAGGGATAGTTCGAGCACAAAAGGTCACGCTGTGTAAACGACGGTTTTCAAGATCACCTTTGTTTAACACTTGCGCTTCTAAGTGTGTTGCAAGATCTTTAACACGTGGAGCGATAAGTTCTGCGCTCCATGGGATACAGCCAAGGATTGGCAGTGGACTCTTGCTAAACATTTGTAACACTTCGAGGTTAGTTTGCGTTCCTGTCAGAGGAATGTCGAACATCTCGCTCATGTCTGGGCTGTTTTTATCCGTTTCATCAATGGGGGCTCCCACTTTATTGATAATACAGCCAACAATATTTTTATTCTTCTTACCACCAAAGGTAGAAACTGCAATTTCCATGCGCTCTTTCAGTTGCTGTGAAGAGTCATTGCTTGGATGCGTTACAAATACCATTTCAGCACCCAGTGCTTTAGCAATGCTGTAGTTGATTTCGTTAGCAAATTGGTGCTTGTCAGTTGGTACTAAACCTTCAACAATGATCACATCGCTGTCTCTGGCAATTTTTTGGAAACGCTCGACAATATTTTCCAATAACTCCGACTTATTACCTGATGAAATTAGGTTTTCAGCATACTTCATTGCAAATGGCTCAGGTGGATTAATGCTAGAGCCATTTCGTAGCGTTGCAGTTGAGCGCTCTGGGCCTGTATCACCTTGACGAGGTTGGGCAATTGGCTTGAAGAAGTTAACTGCTACACCTTGACGCTCCATTGCGCGAACCATACCAAGACTTACAGAAGTAACACCAACGCCAGAGCCGATGGGAATGAGCATAATTGTGCGGGACATAACTATTCCTTTTTTATTAAGGATGAAAAATAGTAATGAGGGGAGTTCCCCCTCGAAAAATAATTATAGATTAAGCTGAAACAAGTGCCGCTGAATCTTGTGCAATTACCCACTCTTCATTGGTTGGAATAACCATTGCGATCGGAGAGTTTTCTATGGTGATAACACCTTGTTTACCAAGAATTGTCGTTTCATTTTTATCGGTATCGACTTGGTAACCAAAGATAGTTAATAAATTAAGTACTTTTTCGCGAACAAGTGATGCGTTTTCACCGATACCACCAGTGAAGACAAGTGCATCAATACGACCCAGTGGCACAGCATATCCTGCGATGTATTTTGCCAGACGGTAGCAGAAGATGTCACGTGCTAAAATAGCTTGTTCGTTGCCTTTTTCACATGCGCTTTGAATATCACGGAAATCACTTGATATGCCTGAAATACCCAACAAGCCACTCTGTTTTTGTAACATGTCCATTACACCAGAGATGCTATAACCCTCACGGGTTACTAGGTGCTCAATAATACTTGGATCGATATCACCACAGCGAGTTCCCATCACCAGCCCTGCAAGTGGTGTCATACCCATACTAGTATCAATACATTGACCATCTTTTATCGCGCATACTGACCCACCATTTCCTAAATGTGCGGTAATAACATTGGTTTCAGTAAGAGGTTTATCGAGTAGTTTAGCCGCTTCACGGCTCACGAATAAGTGGCTTGTACCATGCATACCGTAACGGCGAATGCCTTTCTCTTTATATAGGTGGTATGGAAGTGAATATAAGAAAGAGGTAGCAGGCATTGATTGATGAAATGCTGTATCAAAAACGGCAACTTGATGAAGCTCAGGAAATGCAATACGTGCAGCCTGAATCCCCATAATGGCTGCTGGATTATGTAATGGCGCTAATGAAGCGCATTCTTTAATACCTTTACATACCTCTGGGGTGATAATGACTGATTTAGTAAACTGTTCACCGCCGTGAACAACACGGTGCCCAACGGCAACAAATTGCTCAGCTAATCCAGGTTCTTTTTTTATAATATCTTCTACAATAAAACTAATAGCAGCTGCGTGTGCACTATTAGCTGGTAGATGTGTTGATTCTTTAGCACCTGAAATATTCCATTTTATGCGTGCGTCTGGCAGGTTGAAACATTCAGCAAGACCGCTGATTATTTCATCACCATTGTTAGCGTTAATAACAGCAAATTTAAGGGATGAACTACCACAGTTAAGGACAAGAACTAATTTATTGCTCATGAAATATTCCAGTAATTTAATTAAAAAATATAAGGTAATTAGCAACATAATCGCTAGTAATACCTTTCATATAAAGTAGTGATCATGTAGGTAACACTGTCTTTCATGATCATATTAAGTTTACGCTTCTGTAATAAAATTACAAAGTGCATTTAAGCTAAAGTTATTTAAAATCAATTTTTTTATTAACTATTTATGCTTTCTCTAGTTATGTTAACCTGTGCTCTAATGAATGGGTCTAGGAGGTTATTTTGAATGTATTTTTCGATGTAGTAAGGCGAGGAGATTTTTACTTAAAAAGTTGGCCAACACAGAAAACATTGAATTGTTTATTCATTGACAGTAAGGTGGCTTTTTACACGCGCCTTTCAATTAAAGTAGTTCCTTTATTTGTCATATTAATCATGAGCTTAAATTTATTTTTTCCTGCTTTATTAAGTTGGCCATCAACCGTTACTGTCGCTCTTTTTTTGATGGGGTTACCGGTGCAAGGGTTATATTGGTTAGGTAAACGTGCTAACTCGTTTCTCCCTAGTCAGTTACTTCCTTGGTATATGGAAATAGAAAAAACACTAAATAATCACGTAAATCAAGGCGGTGTAATGGCTAAAAGACCGCGTTATTTAGATTTAGCATTGTTACTTAAAATCGCATTTAAGCGAGGCGGTGATAATTTCTTACAGAATAATGAGCTTATTTAGAAATAAAAGAACATTTTTAAGTTTTTTGTTTGATATTCGCGCTGTTTGTGTAATTTTATTACATATTTCTGTTGCTGTTGTTTCATATTGTTGTGTGTTTTCAACCTCAACCATTCAGAATTAACTTGCCTTTAATTGAGCTTCGGAAAGGTAAGAGATCCTAGCTTGTTAGCTCAGACCTTCTGTTATGCTATTAATGGAGAAGAAGTTACGAAGTGGGCCTTCAAAGAATTATTTGAATACCTTTCTAAGATGCTAAGTGTACTTTATTGGTTGCTTAATTGAGTTAGTCTTTCTGATAAATTTCAATATTAAAATCACATTCAATCTGCCATGTTTTTTCTGCTAATAACGACAACATTTTCTGCTCGTTAAACTTCCAAGCAAAGGGCGTCATCTGGATAAGATCTTTTAATATCTGTTCATTATTAATGCGCATTGGGTAGTTAAGGTTTATCTGTTCTATTTTAGTAAAGCCTTGAGGCGCATCATTCTCGCTTCCATGCTCATTAACTTGATCGTAAATCTTTTCACGTAGCTCTAATAGATGCCGTGGCGCTGGCGTGACGGTAATGAGGAAGCCACTAGGTTTGATTAAGCGCTGTAATTCGCTATCAAGAGAGGGAGCATAAATACGGATAAGTGCATCAATGCTTTTGTCTGTCATGGGGACGTCATAGGCACTAGCTACACAGAAGTTAATTTTTTTATAACGTTTGGCAGCATAACGTATTGCGACTTTAGAGATATCTAAAGCGGTTATTGTTGCGCTATCGGAAAGAACTTGTTCTATATGGCTGGTGTAGTAACCCTCTCCACAGCCAAGATCAAGCAGTGTTGGAGCATTGGTTTTAGCTAGATATTGGCTTATTAAAGCGGATAACTTTTCAGCTAAAGGGAGATAACCACCGCTGTCTAAAAAGGCGCGACGAGCCATCATCATCTCTTTATTATCGCCGGGATTTTTTGAATTTTTAGCATTAACCGGTAAGAGGTTTAAATAGCCTTCTTTGGCGATATCAAAGTGATGATTATTTTCACAAATTTGGGTGTTGTGTTTTTGTGTAAAGTGGCTTCGACAAAGTGGACAGATAAATGGGCTCATGATGGTCTTATCGTTTAGATTTAATGATAGAACGCTACAGACTCGAAAACTGTAGCGTGATTTGCATTGAAAGGGGATTAATATATAACGTTGTCGTTATATTGAAGCAGTATATTTTTAATCTCTTCCATGGTCTCACGTGCTGGTGGGCTAACACCATCTAATGGATAAATTTCACCCATCGCAGTCCACTTGTGTTTACCTAGTTCGTGATAAGGCAACATTTCGATTTTTTCTATGTTTTTCATTGGCTGAATAAACTTACCTAATGTATGCGCATCTTCTACACAATCGGTATAACCAGGGACAACAACATAGCGTAGGTAGACGGGTTGATTTTGCTCAGCTAGATATTTTGCGAAATCTAGGGTGTACTTATTGCTGACATGAGTAAGATCGATATGTTTTTTATTATCCATCTGTTTAATATCAAGCAACACCAAGTCTGCTACGTCTAATACTGCTTTCGTTGTATCATCAATACGGCGAACAAAACCATTTGTATCCAGACAAGTGTGGATCCCTTCTAAACGGCAAGCCTCAAACATCGCTTTTACAAACTCAGGTTGTAACATCGCTTCACCACCTGAAATAGTGATACCACCACCAGATGCATTCATGAAATGTCGATATTGTAATAACTCGGCCATCAACTCATCAACTGTCATATCTTTACCACCTTCAAGATCCCAGGTATCACGATTGTGGCAATATTTACAACGCATTAAGCAGCCCTGTAAAAAGATAATAAAACGAATTCCTGGGCCATCAACTGTGCCGCAGGTTTCAACTGAATGAACATGTCCGATAACTGACATTATGAAACTCCTAAAAATAATTATCTAATGATACGCATGCGTTGATTAGATAATTATTTTTTACCCAAAAAGAAAGGTTTCATCCGCGAAGATGAAACCTTTTTGATTATAACAGGCAAACCTATTGGTTTGCCTTAATAATTTTTAGTTTATAGCGTTGCTGTGAAAGTACGCGCGATTACGTCATTTTTCTGTTCATCAGTTAACGAGTTAAAACGTACTGCGTAACCAGATACACGGATAGTCAA
Source organism: Psychromonas sp. psych-6C06 (assembly GCF_002835465.1). Taxonomy (NCBI): domain Bacteria; kingdom Pseudomonadati; phylum Pseudomonadota; class Gammaproteobacteria; order Alteromonadales; family Psychromonadaceae; genus Psychromonas; species Psychromonas sp. psych-6C06. The sequence continues at coordinate 514,836 of NZ_PIZM01000006.1, forward strand.
CTGAGGGTACTTATCAGGATTTTCCATCGCATCTAATAACATTTCACGGTTCATTACGTTTACGTTTAAGTGCTGACCACCTTCAATATCAGGCGTATGCTTAAAGTAACCATCCATTAGACCCGCTAAGTTTGCTTTTTGTGACTCGTCAGTTTTACCTAACGCATTTGGTACGATAGAGAATGTGTACGAGATACCATCCTGTGCGTAAGCAAACGGTAGTTTAGAAACAGATGTTAATGATGCTACAGCACCTTTCTCATCACGTCCGTGCATTGGGTTTGCACCTGGTGCAAATGGAGTACCAGCGCGACGACCGTCAGGTGTGTTACCTGTTTTCTTACCGTATACAACGTTAGATGTAATAGTAAGGATAGACTGAGTAGCACGTGCGTTACGGTACATTGGACGAGATTGAATCTTCTTCATGAAGCTTTCAACAAGTTCACAAGCGATATCATCAACACGTGGATCGTTATTACCAAATTTAGGGTAATCGCCTTCGATTTCGAAGTCTGTTGCAATACCATCTTCGTCACGTACAGGTTTAACTGTTGCGTATTTGATTGCTGCTAGTGAGTCAGCTGCAATTGAAAGACCAGCAATACCACAAGCCATTGTGCGAGAAACGTCACGATCGTGAAGTGCCATTAGGGCCGCTTCATAGCTGTATTTGTCATGCATGTAGTGGATACAGTTAAGTGCAGTCACGTATTGCTCTGCTAACCAATCCATGAAGTGGTCAAGGTTTGCGTAAACTTCATCGTAATCTAAAACTTCACCAGTAATTGCTGGAAGTGTTTTAGGGCCGACTTGTGCTTTAGACTTTTCATCTACACCGCCGTTAATTGCGTATAAAAGCGTTTTTGCTAAGTTTGCACGTGCACCGAAGAATTGCATCTGTTTACCAACAATCATTGGCGATACACAACAAGCAATAGCGTAGTCATCGTTGTCGAAGTCGTTACGCATTAGGTCATCATTTTCGTACTGGATTGAAGACGTATCGATAGATACTTTCGCACAGTATTTTTTGAAGTTAATTGGAAGCTCTTCAGACCATAAAACAGTGATGTTTGGCTCTGGAGAAGGACCCATTGTGTATTGAGTATGTAGGAAACGGAAACAGTTTTTAGTCACTAGAGTACGACCATCAACACCCATACCACCGATTGATTCTGTTGCCCAGATAGGGTCACCAGAGAATAGGTCATCGTATTCAGGTGTACGTAGGAAACGAACCATACGTAGTTTCATTACTAGGTGGTCAATAAGCTCTTGTGCTTCAGTCTCAGTAATAACGCCTGCTTGTAGATCTTTCTCGATGAAGATATCTAAGAAAGTAGCAGTACGACCAAATGACATTGCCGCGCCATTTTGAGATTTGATTGCCGCTAGGTAACCAAAGTAAGTCCACTGAATCGCTTCTTTAGCGTTTGTCGCTGGGCCTGAGATATCGCTGCCGTATTTAGCTGCCATCTCTTTCATTTGGCCTAAAGCACGGTATTGCTCGAAGATCTCTTCACGTAGCTTCATCGTATCTTCTAAAGAAGATCCTGCTACTAATTCTGCTTCTAAGCTCTTATGTTGAGATGCTTTCTCAGCCATTAAGAAGTCAATTCCGTAAAGTGCAACACGACGGTAATCACCAATGATACGACCACGGCCGTAAGCATCTGGTAAACCAGTTAATACGCCTGATTTACGACATTTAAGGATGTCACCGGTGTAAACATCGAATACACCTTGGTTATGTGTTTTACGGAATTCAGAGTAAGTTTGCTTGATACCTGGATCAAGTTCTTTACCATATACTTTACAAGAACCATCGATCATACGAATACCACCATTTGGGATAATCGCACGTTTCAGTGGTTTTTCAGTTTGTAGGCCTACAATCGTTTCTAGGTCTTTATTAATGTAGCCTGCATCGTGTGCAGTAATAGTAGAAACAACATCAGTATCAAAATCAACAGGAGCATGTGTTGCATTTTCCTGTTTGATGCCCACCATTACGTTTTCCCAAAGCTCATCAGTTGCTTTAGTTGCATCTGCTAAGAAGCTTTCATCACCGTCAAATGGCGTGTAGTTTTGTTGGATAAAGTCACGAACGTTAACTTCTGTTTTCCAAGCGTCACCAGCAAAGCCGTTCCAAGCTGATGCAAAATCTTCGTTAAGTTTTGTCATAAAGATTTACCTTTATAGTTAGAGATTAAAAAAATAGTACTAGAAATTAAAAAATTATTTATAAAATTGCTTTATGTTTTTTCGATGGTCTCAAATAGATCATCCAGTGCATAAGTCCAACCACTACACCGCCACCAATAATATTACCAATAGTGACCGGAATAAGGTTATGAACAATAAAATTCATTGTCGTTATATCGTTAAATTCACTTGGCAAATGGCCAATTGCAGCCCAAAAATCCGGTGATGCATAATGGTGAATCATAATACCTGTTGGTACCATAAACATGTTGGCAATACTGTGTTCAAAACCCGATGCGACAAACATAGCAACTGGCAATAAAACTGCAAACATTTTATCTGTAATTGTCCGTGCCCCAAAGGCCATCCAAATTGCTAAGCAGACCATGATATTGCAAAGCATGCCTAACGCGACAGCTTCTGTGAATGAATGGTGTAGCTTATGTTGTGCGACTTGCAGGGCATTTAACCCCCATTGGCCATTATCAGCGCTGTAAAGACCGGCAAAAAAGATAAGAAAAACTAAGAATGTTGCACCGATGTAGTTGCCAAAATAAACGACTGCCCAGTTCTTAAGCATGCGCGTTGTGGTAATACGATTGCTTGCTTTGGCGATCAAAGTCAGAGTGCTACTCGTAAATAGCTCACCACCAACAACCACGACTAATAACAGTCCCATACTAAATGCTAAGCCACCAACTAGTTTGCTGATTCCCCAAGGCATTTCTTGGGTACCTGTGGTGACGGTAATGTAGAAAACAAATGCTAGGCTAATAAACATGCCCGCTGTAATAGCAAGATAAAATGCAGATAAAAACGCTTTAGTTGCTTTACTATATGCAACCTCGTCTGCTTTTTCTGTGATTTGATGAGGTAATAACTCATCAATCATGTTCTCTGCTCTCATTGTCTTGTTCCTGTTTCTCGGTACATTTATTAGTCTAGCAAATGATTCTGCAACAAACTTGATATAAATCAATTACGTGAAATTAGTTGTAATTTTATTACAGGTTTGACGCTAATCAGCACCTTTTTAGCTGAAAATAGCCGTGTTACCATTAAAAAAAGCGATAAATGTTGCTAATTTTCTTTAAAGTGTGAGCTGTGTAGGTTGCTTTGTTGAAAAAGTACAGTGGAGATACTGTATCACGCTACCGCAGATCAACAAGCCTTATTTCAGTAGTGGTTTATAATTAGATTATATGTATTATTAAACGATAAGTTTTCTTTTATAACAGTGTCATACAACTGTATTTCGATAAGGAGTGATATGATGAACGTTCAAATAATGGTAACCGTTAGTGGTTCTAATCAAACTGATTTAACAAAAGTATTATCCGATAAGACACATGCGCTAGCGGGAAAATGGTTAAACAGTAAAATTAGCCATATCGATGAATATGTTGCGGGCTTAATCAAAATTGAAATTGATGCTGATAATGTCGAAAAACTACTAACTGAGTTTAAGAGCTTAAATATTCATGTTGAGTCGGTCGATCTAGGAATGGTCACACATGAAAAATCGACGCCACTTGACCTTTGCATTGATGGCAAAGATCGCCCCGGTTTAGTAAGGCATATAACACAAGTGCTAAGTGACAATAGTATTAAAGTAGAAAATATGGAGTGTAATCGACTGGGCGTCCCTGCTATTGGTGGCACACTCTTTACTAGCCACTTTAAAATTGTGGTGGATGAGCAGTTTAATAAAACCGCGTTGGTTTCATCTCTACAAGAGATTGCTGATGATCTGATTATTGATTTAAGCGCTTGAAAAAGGCTTTAAGGCTGGAATGCTTTAAGGCTAGAAAGCTGAACGCAGATAAAAAAAGGCTATAAAGCAGCAATGCTTTATAGCCTTTTTACTTTCAGGCCTTTTAGCCTTCAGCCTTCAAGCTTTGATACCTGTTTGTTCGTGTTACAGAAGCGCTAGAATACTAGTATTTCTGCTATCTAGACGAGTAGAACGACTTTGACTTTACTGACTGCTGATAGCTAACCGCTGAACGCAGATAAAAAAAGGCTATAAAGCAGCAATGCCTTATAGCCTTTTAACTTTCAGGCCTTTCGACCTATCATTTTGCGTTATAGAAGTGCAGGGATACCGTATTGAGCTTCAAACATACCGACTGCAAGCATTGCTAATACACAAACAAACAATACGCTACCTGGGATAATTAGCTTATCTAGCTTAGATAGTTTCTGAGCACGCTCTTTATCACCGATTAAACCATTATTATCAAGTAACATGGTTAATGCCCACGCTAATACTGGATTAAATACAGCAGCAGAGAAGATACAGATACCTGCAGATTGAGAATCTTTAGTATTTTTAATCATCTGCATACCAGCTTCAAGTAGTGGTAAGAATACACCTACTAACAGTGCAACACGCATAACAGGTGGCCATACTGCTACATCCATCGGGAAGCCTAATATAGCAATAATAATACACAGCGAACCTAGTAAGATGGATCCCGCAGGAATTGGACGTTTCGCGATAGCCGCTGGGATCATGTAAGTACCCCAAGATGAAGTGATGTTACCACCACCTACAGCTGTACCGACGATTTGACGAATTGAACAAGTCGTCATTGTGTCATCAACGTCCATTAATACTTTATCTGTATTTCTAGGGTAATTAAGTTCTTGGAATATACGGTGACCTAAAAAATCTGGTGACCACATTGCAACGGCTAAAATAGCAAATGGTAATGATGCAATGAAATGCTCAAGATTAGGAAGACCTAACATCCAGCCTTCAGTTGTGCTTCCCCACCAGTAAACCGGATTTAAATTCGGTAACCCTGTTTCAGTGGTAAATACTAAATCAAAGCCAGCTCCAAAGGCTAGGGCGATAATAAGCCCTGTAATTGCACAGGCTGGAATTGCTAACCAACGCTTATTGATTTTTGCAAGAAATGCATACAATACAACATTAACTGCCAGTACCAATAAACCAACATGTCCCATATCGATGCTTTTTGCCCAACTTTGAATCAGACCAATTTGGCTGAATGCTCCGGTAAAGCCGAGAAAGACTAATAAACCACCAGCAACTCCTTCACTGGTTAAATTAACCAGTTTTGAGCCACCTTTAAAATAGCTAAGTAGTAAACCAAATACACCTAACAATATGGCTAATGCTAATGGGTGAGCACCTGCTAATGCGATAGCTCCAATTAAAGGAATCATTGGGCCATGGTTACCGGCAAGATTTGCACGAGGATTTAATAAGCCTGAGGCGATTACACAGAAAAGTAATGCAGGAATTAACATCTCAACACGCGCTACTTCAATAGCGAACTCTTTACCTAAAGTAACATGTGGCCAAGCTTGAGTTAAACCGTCTGCCCAAGACATCATTACCGCAGAGTACATCGCGATAATACCAATGGTACCAGCGATAGCTGGAACAAGATCTTCCCACTCGAAGTTAAAGTCACGGCCAGGAAGGTTTAATTTCCAACGTCGTGGCTGCATAATTTGTAGTTCGTGATCTAGATAATCAGAGCGAGTTTCGAACTCACTAGCTGGTTTATGCAGTTCGCGATAACTTTTAGTTTGTTTATCGTCCGACATAATGCGGTGTACTCCCTTACGGTTATGAGTGTTTAAGTGATATAGCATTCATGAATAATTCAGTTATTCATGAATGCTATTAATATAGGGTGCTAGCTTAACCAAAGCGATAAATATCCGGTTGATCTGGATCAGAATAGTAACGATGCTGTAATTAAATAACTAAAAAGGAAGAGGTTAAGTGTGATCCGCTTAACGCTAAAATAGCATTAATAGTCTGTTTTGTATGAATATCACACTTTTACGGTATTTTTTGAGCAAAGTGATTTTGTAGCTAAGTTGCCAAAATGTTATGAACCAACAAAAATATTCATAATAACAACATGATTAATTTTGTTAATTTTTTGCCTTTGGAGTTGCCGTGTTATCGCGTTAATTTTTGTAAATATGGCTCTGGGGTTCAGCTGTTAGTCAAACCTGAAACGCCTTGCTAGTCGCTAGATGAAAATCGCTTAGAATGATCCAACCATACTTTATCAATTTTGTTGAAATTTCTTGTGTGGAACAAATTGTAAACTGTCAAACTCAACAACATCTAGAGCTGTGCTTGAATCTCTTCTAATATCTGTAAGCACCATTGTTCAATTCTTTCATCACTTAATTCATATTGGCTATCTTCATCAATCGCTAAGCCCACAAAATGCTGCTTATCATCGGTCAAAGCTTTTGATGCTTCAAATTGGTAACCCGTTACTGGCCATTGCCCAATAAATCGGGGCGATTGTGGTTGTAGTTCAATGTGTAGCATGCCCAATGCATCAACAAACCACTCTCCGTAACCATCTTGATCACCTAAACCAAATAGTGCTACTAATTTATTTTGTACACTAAGTCCGCATACCTCATGCCATAATGCTCCCCAGTCTTCTTGTAACTCACCATAATCCCAAGTAGAGATACCAAATATTAAGATATCGTAGTCGTTTATCTTGCTTAACCCCGCCTCTTTTATGTTATAAATATCCACCAGTTCTGCACCGATTGTAGCTTGGATCTTTTCCGCCACAATTTCCGTGTAACAAGTGCTAGAGCCATAAAATAAGCCGATCTTCATAATGGGTATACCTTCAATAAGAGTGAACACTCAGTATTTCGCAAGTTGTCGAATTGAGTGGATTACGTAAAAAAGAGTAACAGTGTAATGGAAGCATTATCAATTGACCAATTTTTGGATTCATTATGGTTAGAGCGAGGTTTATCACCTAATACTTTGGCTTCTTACCGTTTTGATCTCTGCTTAGTTGAGTCATTTTTAACCGAGCGAAATATTTTGTTATCAGAGGCGAGTTATCAAGATCTCAGTGATTATTTTAGCTTTCGACTAGGTGATGACTTTGAGTATAAAAATAGCTCTACCGCGCGTTTAATGAGTGCATTACGTCGTTATTATCAGTTTTTATGCCGTGAGAAACTACGTGAAGATGATCCTAGCGCAAAACTAAAAAGCCCAAAGACGATAAAGCCACTACCAAAATCATTATCAGAATCAGAAGTAGATGGTTTGCTATCTGCGCCTGATATTAGCGATCCTGTACAGTTTCGTGATAAAGCGATGTTAGAGCTATTGTACGCAACGGGGTTACGTGTTTCGGAGTTAACCGGGTTATCAATTGAGGAGATTAACCTACAACAAGGTGTGGTGCGCATAACGGGTAAAGGCAATAAAACCCGCCTGGTGCCGATGGGGGAGGAAGCGAACTACTGGTTAGATCGTTATATCAATGAAGTAAGAGGGGAGTTACTTAAAGGGCAAAGTAGCGATATTTTATTTCCAAGCAGGCGTGGGAGTGTGATGGTAAGGCAAACTTTTTGGCATCGAATTAAGTTCTATGCACAGGTTTGTATGATCGATAAAGAGCTGATCTCACCCCATGTATTGCGCCATGCCTTTGCTACTCACTTGCTTAATTACGGTGCAGACTTACGCGTGGTACAGATGTTACTAGGCCATAGTGATTTGTCTACCACTCAAATTTATACCCATATAGCGCAAGATCGTTTAAAAAGCTTACATGCTACGCATCATCCTCGCGCTTAATTCTATTTATGTTAGCCATCATCTTTCATCTTTGATGGCTCATTTTCTTTTTTGATGTCTATTTTGTTTTTCTAATCTGGGTTACGTAATTGTTTTAATTACTAGTTGATAATGAGAGTAATTATCGTTAACATTTGGGGATTAATCACATTACTTGGAATCAATTGCCGTGTCTTCGTTTAAATACAGACTACTTATCAGCCCCATTCTCATCCTTTCGCTCTATTCACACGCCACCGATCTTGATCTGTTACAAAAAAATAGTTTGAGTGACCAACAACAAAGTGAACAAGCGCAACAGGCGATTAATGAGCTAGATGATCAAAAATTAGCACTCATTAAACAAGTAGAAGCGCTTGAGTCAGAAGCGCAAAGTCTGGAGGTTTATAACCAATATGTGGCTCGTTTAATTGCCGATCAATCCACTGAAAAGTTATCGCTCAACACACAAATAACCAGTGTCGCAGAAACGCGCCAAGGCTTGGTGCCATTAATGCTCTCTATGTTAGAAACTCTTGCGTCATTTATTGAACTTGATGCACCTTTTTTATTGGATGAGCGAAAAGATCGCTTGCTACGTTTGCAAGCAATGATGGATAAAGCTGATGTGAGCGATGCCGAAAAGTTTCGCCGTATTTTAACGGCTTATCATATCGAGGCGGAATACGGTAACAAGATGGGAGAATACCAAGCGTCATTAACCGTTGATGAACAGCCACGTACGGTTAATTACTTCTATCTTGGGCGCGTCGTCTTTGTTGCCGTTTCACTTGATAGTAAACATGTTTGGTTATGGGACAGGGGTAACCATGATTGGCGCAAGGTAGATTCAGGCTATGCGCGTGATATTAATAAAGCGATCAGAATTGCGCAAAAAACCGATATTCCAGCACTGTTAAAACTGCCACTTCTGAGTGAGGTTAACTAATGAAAAAAATATACCTATTAGCCCTGTGCTTAAGTTTTTCTAATTTTGTATTGGCAACGTCATCAGATAATCGCTTAGATGAGTTGTTATTAAAGGTGAAAGCGCAGCAGGCACAAAACCGAAACCTTGAAACGCAACGCAATAATGATTTTTCCGATGATGTTGCTTATTGGAAAGATAAACAACAGCAAGCAGAGTTACGTTTACTAAAGGCAAAACAAGAAGCAACAGAGAAAGGCAATACTTTTGATAACAATGAAAAGCAACTGATTGTATTAACGGATCTGCTTGCACAAAACAAAGAGAATCTCGGTGAACTTTTTGGTGTTGTCCGCCAAGTTGCAGGTGACTTTTCAGGGCAGATTGAAGGCTCTGTTATCTCTGCCCAATATCCAATGCGTGATGATATTGTCAATGATTTAGCTAAGCGCAAAACATTACCTTCATTGGATGAACTTGAGAAACTTTGGTTTGTGATGTTGCAGGAGATGACAGAGTCAAGCAAGGTGGCATCGTTTAGCACTGAAACACTTGACAAAGAAGGTGTTGCAAGTGAACAGTTACTCACTCGATTAGGTTCTTTTAACCTGACAGATGGAAAGCAATACCTGGTTATTGATAAGCAATCACAACGACCACAACCACTTTCACGACCCGTTGCCAGTGACGTCCAATCGACACTCAATAATTGGCAACCAACATCAAATTCGGTGATGCCATTCTATTTTGACCCGGCACAAGGCGAGCTATTAAGCGTTCTATCACGTACTCCCACTTGGACTGAACGGACACAGCAGGGCGGTATTATTGGCTATATCATTCTCTCTATTTTATTAATTGGTTTAGTGGTTGCTGCTTTACGTTTTGTGTTGCTGAGTAAAGAGTTGCGTAAAATAAACGCTCAGCTAAAACAAAAAGAAGCAAATAACAACAATGCGCTAGGACGTATCATTGCGATTTACCAAAAGAATAAACAGCAACCAACACAATTGTTAGAACTGAAACTTGAAGAAGCGGTATTGCGTGAAGTACCTAGGTTTGAACGGGGCGGAAGTGTGTTAAAAGTATTAGCTGCTATTGCGCCAATGATGGGACTGCTTGGGACGGTAACCGGCATGATTGCTACTTTCCAATCTATTACTTTATTTGGCACAGGTGATCCGAAATTAATGGCTGGGGGTATTTCAATGGCGTTAATTACCACGGTTATGGGCTTGATTGCCGCATTGCCACTGTTACTTATTCATAGCCTTTTACACAGTCGTGCGAACCATCTAATCAACATTATCGAGCAACAAAGTGCCGGTATCATTGCATTGCAAGCAGAGCGTTCACTTGCTCACCTGAAGCAGGGGGCTGATACATCAATTATCGCCAGTAAATGTGCATGAGTGGGTTTAGTCATCTGTATTACTTGATTGAAGCGTTTATCCACAGTGGTGGCCCTGTATTACTAGCGATTACACTACTGCTATTACTGTTGTGGGGCTTACTACTAGAGCGTGGTTATTACTTTTTGTTTAACTTCCCTAAATACCAGAAAAACCTTATTAAAAATTGGCAGGGCCGAAGTGATACCGGCTCTTGGTATGCGTTGCAGATTAGGCAAACGGACTTAGCGCAAGCGAGTATGCAATTAAAGCAAAATATGGACCTTATCAATGCATTGATTAAAGTTTTTCCACTATTAGGGTTGCTCGGTACGGTAAGTGGCATGATTCAGGTTTTTGATGTTGTTGCGGTACACGGTACGGGTAATCCTCGCTTATTAGCATCTGGGATTTCATTAGCCACGATACCCACCATGGCAGGTTTAGTCTGTGCATTATCTGGATTATTTATCTTTTCCCGACTACATAGCCACAGCAAAAAGTTGCAAGCGCAGTTAGCGCGACAGTTAACCATCAATTACATCGCGAGTAAGTAGGAACACATGAGAAAAAGAAAAACGCGTCTTGAAGATGATACGCAAATCGATATGACGCCTATGTTAGACGTTGTCTTTATTATGCTTATCTTCTTTATTGTTACCACGTCATTTGTGCGTGAATCAGGGCTTGAAGTCGATAGACCTTCAGCGGCTACCGCAACACAACAAAGCAAAGCGGGTATTTTTGTCGCGATTAAAGATAGCGGTGAAATATATATTGATAATCGGCAGGTTGATCAACAACGTGTTCGTGCAAGTTTAGAGCGTTTAGTTGCTTCTCAAGGGGAAGTGGGCTTGGTGATTCAAGCTGATAAAGAAACGCGCCATGGCATTGTTGTCAAAGTAATGGATGCAGCGCGTGAGGCGGGAATTAAGCAAATATCTGTTGCTGCACAGGCTGACAACTAATGCGTTTATTGTTTGCTTTTATTGGTGCACCAGTGATGACCTGTGCTTTACTGTATTTCATGGCAAGCCTCATCAACCAACCTATTGCGATGCAACGCGACAAACATAGTAACCCTTACTTTGAACTATTAGTGAATAATCAAGATGAGTCCTATGAGTCGCGTACCAGAAGCAAGCCTATTCCGCCTAAGAATAAACCTGAGCCTGAAATGCCCACAACAGAGGTGCAACAAAGCCAAATTGCATCACCTGATATGAGTGTAGCGCTTGAAATACCAAGTTTAGATCTGAGTAATAACGTCTCGGCTATGGCGATTTCAATGCCAGGTATTGCCAGTGTTGCCCCTCCGGTTGCAGGTGCCAGTCATGATAACAGTGCCATGCCATTGTACCGCGTGCAGCCTCGTTATCCGCGTAGAGCGCTGCGTTTAGGCAAGCAGGGTTACGTGGTTTTATCTTTTGACATCAATGAAGTTGGTAGAGTGATAAATATTAATATTATTGAAGCACAGCCAAAACGCTTATTTGAAAAAGAGGCAAAGCGCGCTCTAAAGCAATGGAAATATAAACCGATGGTGGTCAATGGTGAAGCTGTACCTCAACGAGGACAGCGTATTCGACTTGACTTTGAAATGGAGAATAAGAAGTGAAGCTAAGTAATAAACTGATTCAAATATTATTATGTACACTGTTTATTAGTCATCAACTAGAGGCAAGTAATGATTTTGTTCTCACTGAGCGAGTTGGGAAGCAAGTGGGTAAAGCATTTGAATTGTATGAGCTTGGTAAAATCGATCAAACATTACTGATGATTGAGAAGATTCATCCACGTAGTGATTTTGATAAAGCCTATCTAAAAAGATTCCAAGGTAATTTGCAGTGGGAGAAAGGTCGGCAACAGCAAGCACTCAACTCCCTTGAAATAGCGGTTAATTTAAAGGCCCTTGCACCATTAGAACAACGCCAAAGTGAACGAATGCTAGCTGATTTATACCTGAATCAACAGCAAACTGACGATGCGATTCGCTTGTACCAACACTTAATTGCCGAGGAGCCTAGTGAAGATTTATATAAGCATTTAGCTTTAAGTTATTATCAGAAAAACTCGTGGCAAGCAGTCGTAGATGCGACACGGAATGGAGTTGTTTTAAGCCAGGCATTTAATCAAAGTCTGCACATACTTCAGTTGAGTGGCTTATTTGAGCTAAAAGATTACCAGAATGCGAATCTGACATTACAAAAACTGACTGAACATGATCCAGAAAACAAACGCTGGTGGATGCAACTTATTTCGACCTATCAGTTATTAGGAAGAAGTGAAAATGCTTTAGCGACCTATGAGCAAGCCTATCAACTTGGCTTTATCAATAGTAGTAATGAAATCAAACAACTTGCTAACTTTAGGGCCTCCCTAGGGGCACCTTATCAAGCCGCACAATTATTACAGTCGGCGATAAGTGATAAACGCGTACCAGAGAACGCAAAAAATTACCAACAACTCGCCATGTTTTGGCAAGTTGCCCGTGAGCACGATAAAGCGCAATATTATTGGGGGAAAAGTGCTTCATTAAGTGGGGATGCTAAGCATTATTTAACCCAAGCACAGTTATTACAGCTATTAGGTCGCTATGAGCAGATGCTGGCGGTGCTTTCCGCTATTAAGGCTGAAGATGACTCTCTAAAAGGTCAAGTTGCCTTTGCTAAGGTACAGGGCTTGTTTGCACTAAAGCGTTATCAGAAAGCGAAACTGGTCGCACAGCAGCTGGTTAATGATCCTGATAACAACGAGCGTGCGACGCAGTGGGTTAAATTATTAAACAGCCGCCAGGCTGATGCAAAACAGTTTGCCCTGTAATCTTTTCATTTCATCACACTCAATTCTTTTACTTACCCTAAAATAACAAAGCCCTAAACATTTGCATGCTTAGGGCTTAGATGATGATGTTTCGTCTCTTAGGTTTGTATTAAAAGCTGAACCAAGGACTTTGTCCGTTTCTTAAATACAAAAAAGCCCTAAACATTTGCATGCTTAGGGCTTAAATGATGGTGCTTCGTCTCTCAGGTTTGTATTAAAAGCTGAACCAAGGACTTTGTCCGTTTCTTAAATACAAAAAAGCCCTAAACATTTTCATGCTTAGGGCTTAGATGATGATGTTTCGTCTCTTAGGTTTCTATTAAAAGCTGAACCAAGGACTTTGTCCGTTTCATAAATACAAAAAAGCCCTAAACATTTGCATGCTTAGGGCTTAGATGATGATGTTTCGTCTCTTAGGTTTGTATTAAAAGCTGAACCAAGGACTTTGTCCGTTTCTTAAAAACAAAAAAGCCCTAAACATTTTCATGCTTAGGGCTTAAATGATGGTGCTTCGTCTCGGAATTGAACCAAGGACACGAGGATTTTCAATCCTCTGCTCTACCGACTGAGCTAACGAAGCATAACTTTAGCATCTTATAATCTGATGCGTTGTAAATGGTGCCGACTACCGGAATCGAACTGGTGACCTACTGATTACAAGTCAGTTGCTCTACCGACTGAGCTAAGTCGGCACACGAAAACGTGTGCATTTGCACCGAGGTTATTAACCTCACTTATCGAGATTTTCTTCAATAAGCTAAAATATGGTGCTTCGTCTCGGAATTGAACCAAGGACACGAGGATTTTCAATCCTCTGCTCTACCGACTGAGCTAACGAAGCATCGTTTACCTTTTTACTTATCTCTCTTTCGAGTGACTGCGTTAATTAGGCGTTGTTCTGTGAACGAGGCGTATTAAATAGATTTTCGATTCGATCGTCAACCTATTTTTACGCTTTTATTCTGTTTTTATAGTGTTTGCTTGTACATTGAACATTTGTTGCTTTAATTGTGAGCGTTAACTTACTTTTTAGCAGTATAACCTTCAATTTCTATATCTTTATTTTCAAACAAATATCCAATCATCGCTTCTTCAATTAACTTACGATCTTCTGCTTTCATTAAATTCAGCTTCTTTTCGTTAATAAACATGGTTTGTTTCGCCTGCCATTCGGTCCATGCTTCTTGGCTAATGTTGTCAAAGATGCGTTTTCCGACTTCGCCTGGGATAAGTTGAAAGGCTAAGCCTGGTGCTTCTTTTTTTAGGTAACTACAAAATACGGTGCGTGACATATCTATTCCTTAACTAATGACTCAGTCTTTCTGAGCGGGTGTTTGTTATATAAGTTTTAATTGCAGTGCGATAATTTCTTATTAACTACATTTAAAATCTTTTTAGTCGCAGCTGCTAAGCCAATTTTTTGCGGATGTTGTAAGTTATACCAAAGCGAACCGCAATCTTCCATCACTTGTGAAGGATTGTAATGCTCAACTTCAATTAATAATGGCGTTATATCAAAATGGAAATGGCTAAAAGTGTGTCTAAAAGTGTTTAGTTCACTTTTTTGGTAATTTACTACTCCTTGAGTATCAAGGTGAGTAATTGCTTCTTCAATAGATGAAAATTCAGGAAAACACCATAAGCCTCCCCAAATACCAACCGGTGGACGCTGTTGCAGTTGAATAGCTTCGCCTTTTTCACAAACCACTAACATCACGGCTGACTTTGCCGGAATCTTCTTTTTTGCTTTAGGAGTCGGGTATTGCGTCATACTGTCATTTTTTAACGCAATACAATCATCACTGACTGGGCATTCGTTGCATTTAGGTTTACTGCGCGTGCAGATCATCGCGCCCATATCCATCATTGCCTGATTAAATATATTGGCTTTATTAGTTGGCGTTAAGTGTTCTGCAAGCTGCCATAAGCGGTTTTCTACACGCTTTTCGCCAGTCCAGCCTTCAATCGCTTGATGTCGAGTCAGAACGCGTTTCACATTACCATCGAGAATAGCAAAATTTTTTCCAAGAGTGAGTGATAAAATTGCGCCTGCTGTTGAACGGCCGATGCCTGATAAGGCAATCACCTCATCAAACTCTTCTGGGAACTCGCCATTAAATTGATCGCGTATGGTTTGCGCCGCTTTATGTAAGTTTCGTGCTCTTGCGTAATAGCCTAAACCTGTCCAGTGATGCAAAACTTCATCTATTGGTGCATTTGCCAGATAAGCAACCGTTGGAAAGGCGCGCATGAATTTATTGAAATAAGGGATCACAGTTGCAACTTGAGTTTGTTGCAACATTACTTCGCTGATCCATGTTTTATAAAGACTTTTGTCTATTTGCCATGGTAGCGTTTTACGGCCATGTTGAGCATGCCAATCGACGATGCGCTGGTTAAAATTATTATTTTGCACGGGTTACCTTTATTTCATTGTTGATAAACGAAAGCATAACAGAGTTGCATTAAAAATTAGAATTACAAAAACTAGGTGGTTACCTTACATGGCAGTTTGTATTTTGAAGTTATTAACTATGAGGATATAATGCGCGCCAACATGAAAAAGCAGTCCATTTAAGGTAAGCCAGATGACAGACCAAAAGAACACGCAAGTAGATGAAAATGAAGTGCCTAAAGAGGGCCAAGAAGAGCAAAAGTATATGCGTAAAATCCGCTCTTTTGTAAAGCGTGAAGGGCGCATGACTAATCGCCAACAAACTGCGACTGATACATTGTGGGCAACGATGGGTATCACTTACAAAGAAGAGATGCTGAATTTTGCAGAGGTATTTGGCAACGATAACCCTGTTGTTTTAGAGATCGGTTTTGGTATGGGGAAATCATTAATTGAGATGGCCTTAAATGCCCCTGAAAAAAACTTTGTTGGTATTGAAGTGCATGGTCCTGGTGTTGGTGCATGTTTAGCGGATGCTGGAGAAGCGGGTGTCACTAATTTACGCGTTATGAATCATGATGCTATTGAAGTTTTGGAGTTTATGATTCCTGAGAAAAGCTTGTCTACTTTCCAACTTTATTTTCCTGATCCGTGGCATAAAGCGCGCCATAATAAACGCCGTATCGTTAATGAGGCGTTTATTGAAAATATGCGTCATAAGTTAGTTGTTGGTGGCGTTGTGCATATGGCAACTGATTGGGAACCTTATGCAGAGCATATGTTAGAAGTAATGAATGCCACCTCTAATTTTAAAAATACGGTAGAAGGCGATTATGCACCACGTCCTGATTGGCGTCCCCTTACTAAATTTGAAAGCCGTGGGCACCGTTTAGGCCATGGTGTTTGGGATCTGTTGTTCGAACGTGTTAGCTAATTGAATAATTTGTATGAATGTGAATACGTTGATTCTAGTTGCAAAGTCTTTATAGCAATAAGTGAACTAAAAAGTTCGCTTATTGCTTTTAATTGTCGCTTATTTTAAACAAAGATTGACTTTTAGCTGGGACTCTATAAAGTGCACGCAAGTAGGAAAGAAAGCCTTTTGTTTACATTCAACATTTCGTAGTTTTATTTATAATATCTCGTATCTGTAGTTTTTAAGTTCCAGTCTGTTTTTACGCTACTCACGCCTTTTAAAGGCAATCTAACATTCAAATTAC
The DNA here is from genome assembly GCF_002835465.1 of Psychromonas sp. psych-6C06. Classification (NCBI taxonomy): domain Bacteria; kingdom Pseudomonadati; phylum Pseudomonadota; class Gammaproteobacteria; order Alteromonadales; family Psychromonadaceae; genus Psychromonas; species Psychromonas sp. psych-6C06. The sequence goes on from NZ_PIZM01000006.1 coordinate 531,400, forward strand.
AGGATAAATATTATGTCTAAAGTTCAAGGTACAGTTAAATGGTTCAACGAATCTAAAGGTTTTGGTTTCATCGAGCAAGCTGACGGTCCAGATGTATTTGCTCACTTCAGCGCTATCGCAAGCGAAGGTTTCAAAACTCTTGCTGAAGGCCAGAAAGTAGAATTCACAGTAAGCCAAGGTCAAAAAGGACCAAACGCTGAAAACATCGTAGCTATCTAAGCTATTATGATGAGTTAACTAGGTTTTAAAATAAGCCTTAGTTAAAAAGATTAAAAAATGGCAATCCTTTTGGGTTGCCATTTTTTTTGCGTTATAGAAAATAATGGTGAGTTATTTCTATAATTGTGCAATTTTGGCTTCCATCTCTTTTACTTTATTTGTTACAACGCTCTCTAAATGCTTTAAATCATTGAGCAATTGTTGTTTAACCTCTTTTTCACTGTGTGCATCAATGGCTAACGCATCTAACTCTTTAATTATTTTCCGAAGAGTGGGGTTTATTTCCGACATATTAGTGAATCTATCACCCTGATAACCTCCACTGACTCTTTTTTGCTGACGTTGAAATTTAAACTTGCTACTGCGAGCAAGGAATTCATGGCCTGTTTTCTTAAAATAAACTTTTAAAATATCACGCTCTCCCTCTTGGCGAAGGCTATAGCGTGTTATATCTTCCACATTACGGATACCAATACTTTTTAGATGTGAATGCATAGATTCTCCTATAATACCAAACGAAATAAATAGCTGATCTATTTTACTGGTTAAAGCAACTTACCTCTTCGTTGAAACTATCGCAAAGCGAAAAACCATTAGAACATTAACGTTTTTTGTTAATCTCTCGATAGTGTCGTCAAGTTTCGCCTTGAGTTAAGCTACTTTTCCTGCGCAAAATTTAGATCACATACTTAATTCGATTGGTATAAAAACAATAAGGTATTTATTGTCTAATTATATTCAGTTGTATTAGGTGTAGTTTCTTTTATGTCTAAATTCAACATGCTTTATCAGGTTGCTCACAAAATAAGCTAAAATAATAATACCAAATCCACTAAATAACTGATCAATCTTACTGGTTAAAAGAAGCTATTTCAGCGTTAAAAATTTCGTAAAGGGAACAACCATTTGCATCAATTTTCGCCTTGAACTAACTCCTTTTTCCTGCGTAATATTTGATCACTATATTAGCGGAATTGGTATAAAGGCAGTCATTGAACTGCCGATAACCTATTATGTTTTCCACTATGAGGAAGTGCATCATGGATAATAAAGTATCAACCAATCAAACATACGATCAAAATATACGAGTAAGCGGTAAGAATGATGGCCATGGGGAAAAGTTGGGGCGCTCAGGTGCTCTCCCCAGTGAAACATTAAAAAGTAATAAAGGCCACAGTGTAGTTGCGTCTGTTGAGGTAACCAATAAAAAACGTCTAAATGCATCTATTCTCGAAGCCTCTTTAAAGTATGAGGGTACGATTGCTTCTCAGCCTCAGGCGCTGTTACTAAAAACTGCATTAGAAGGAATTAACGAAGCTTTACAAGAGCTTGGCGTTGAAAAGACGGTAGAACAAAATGTCGAGGAAGCTATTGACGTTAGTCCCGAAGCCACTGCTGAGCGCATTGTTGCCTTTAGCACACAATTTTTTCCATTATATTTAGAGCAACATCCTGAGCTTGCTGAAGAGGAAGCGTTAACTAAATTCACCGATATTATTAGTGGTGGGATTGATCAAGGTTTTGAAGAAGCAAAAGAAGTATTAAGCGGATTAAATGTGTTAGAGGGAGATATTGCTACAAATATCGATAAAACCTACGAACTGGTGCAGCAGGGCTTAGTAGATTTTATCGAACAATATAACTTGCCAGATCCTTCAGTCGTCGAGTAGGAGAGTCTTTAACTCTTGAGTTATCGCGCCAATTTTTTCGTGGTGTTTTTTATGTAAGTAACTATAGGATGTGAGTACAAGCAGAGGTTTAGAATAACAGCGTTTTAATTTTGTGCCTGTTAATTGCATTAAAGAAGGGGCTATATCGTGAGGGAATACGGTAAAACTCATTGGTTTTTTTAGTAATGTTTCAATAGTCCGGGTTATTGTATCTTCTTCGATAAAGCCTACTTTAGACAGCCCATATAGTTGCTTGAAGTAGGTGACTCCTAGCACCCCAATAGGGGTATGCTCTGTGAGTTGTTGAGGGGAAGGGCAAGTTGATTTTTGTGGCACATATACAAATAGCGCTGAACTATTTAGCTTAACAGGGATCATTAGTAAATTTTTATGATCGCGCATGGTATAACTATAGCGGTAAAGTTCCCCATCTAGTTGACCTTTGTTGCTCTTTTGTAGGGTATCTGCATTTTTAAATTCAATAAATTCTACCTGAAAACCGGCATTATTAATGGCCGCTTCAAGTAAATACTGGTAGTTGGTATTAAGCAATTTTAAGTTGGTGCTTGTAGCAATTCTTAGCGGATCGCCAATTGCATTGTTGGAAAACAGGAATATTAGTATTAACTTGATAACTGTATTCATCACCTACTCCTGGGGCTGTTGAACTTTCAAGTTTATTTTTGCAACAAATGTTACCCTTCGGGTTCCACACAACATGCTCTGAGCTTGCTCTATTTGACTGCGTCAAACATTAAGCGATACAAAACGAAGAGACGTTTTACTATCCGTTTGATGAAATTCGCTTAGAATGACTAAGCCACATTCCGCCTACCTTGCTCAAAATACCTTGTACGGAACAAAATTTAACGGAAAAGATCAACAGACCCTAGCCAAAGGGAGAAATTTAAAGATAGCTTAGTTTTGTGAACATGAGCAGTGTTTTAAATTTTGACTGCAAAAATGCTTATCAAGTATCTGCATGTAGAAGAAAACAATTTGTGTTTTTGTTATATAAAAGAACATAAAAATAAAGGCTTGGGCTACAATCAGTTAATTATTTATATGTTTTCACAGGGAGCTCTTTGAGTGAAAATTTTTAACCGTATTGCGCATCGCATGGTTTCTCGACTGCCTAGTTTTTTATTGTTTCTTTGCTTTAGCTGTAATGTTTATGCACAAGCTAAAGGCGATCTGCACCTAGCCATCACGCTCGAACCATCGGTTTTAAACCCAGCTATTAATGCTGCTACAACAATACAAAAAATAACTTATCAAAATATTTTTGAGGGGTTAACCCAGATCGACGAAAATAATCAGGTAAAGCCAAGTTTAGCGAACCATTGGAATGTCGATAAATCAGGGTTACTTTATACCTTTACATTGCAAAAAAATGTATTTTTTCATGATCGAACGCAGCTTACATCTACCATAGTAAAATCATCTTTAGAGCGAATGATTGCATCGAATAGCCTTAATCCTATTCGTAACAAATTTTCAAATATTGAACAAATAATGGTTGTAAGTGAACATGTACTTCGGATTAAGTTAGCATGGTCTGATGGTAATTTTTTATATAATTTAGGTTTACCTAATGCTGTCATACAACATCCTAAATCATGGTCAACGAATGCAATTAAACCGGTGGGAACTGGACCATATCGATTTACTGAATGGAAGCGTGGTGAATATATTAGCTTAGTTGCTAACCATTATTACTGGGGAAAACTAGCACGTATAAAAAATATTAAAATAGATTTTTCTCCTACTCGCTCTGAGGTAGTTAGCCATTTAGCGGATGGTTTACTGGATGGTTATTCGAGTATGACTGAAGTTGGGTTTCTAGACTCTTTGTTTGCTATCCGTCAGGATTATGTGTTGAAAATGGGAGACACGAGTGGTGAGGTTATTATTGCCATGAATCATGCTAACGAGATGTTGGCTTCATTAGAGGTGCGGCGTGCGATAAATATGGCCATTAATAAAAAGGAGATTGCAGATACACCCAACTTTATTACAGGTGCTGAGATTGGTAGTCATTATTCGCCGAATGATATCGCCTATTTAGATTTAACTCAGGCTTACCCTTTTAATTTGTTCGATGCAAAAACATTGCTGGGCAAAGCTGGTGTTCCTTTAAAGCCTTTAACATTAATTGCCCCGCCACCATCTTATGCACAATATATTAGTTTACACGTCCAGCAAATGTTAGAAAAAATTGGTATCAGCGTAAAAATTGAAACTGTCAGCTGGCAGGAATGGTTAAACCGAGTTTATCAAGATAAAGATTATGACTTGACGGTTATTGCGCATACTGAATCGCACGATCTGGATATATACGCACGAGATGATTACTACTTCAATTATAAAAGCCGTGACTATAAAAATATTATTGGTCAATTAAATCGTACGTTAGATCCAACATTGCGAGAACCTTTATTGAAGCAGGCTCAAAAAAAATTAAGTGATGATGCCGTTAATGTATTTCTTTTTATGCTACCTAAAGTTGGTGTCTGGCATAAAGATTTACGCGGATATTGGTTAAATGATCCCATTCCAGCAATGATTTTTTCACAAATGTATTGGCAAAAATAAAATGAAAGCAAAGTTTAAAGATAGGTTGAGTATCAAAGTCGTCTCATTAACCATCATCATGTCGCTCATGACATTATTAGCATCATTGGTGGGCATTACTTCGTTAAATGAATTTAAAACAGAGTATCAAGAGGTTAAAAATCAAAATTTTGATTTATTACTAAAAATGACCGAGCTAAAAGCACAAACTGATGGTTTGATTCATATCTCCACCGAAATGTTACTTACGGAAACACTTAATGAGCTCCAATGGGATATGTTAGAAGTATCGGATAAGCGTCTGTGGGTTGATAAGTTGTTTAAACAGTTGACAGGGCATACAAATAACCATCAAGAATTATTAATATTAAAGTTGCGCCTTTACTCGCACATAGATGAGATATTTCGTATTGTGTCAAATAAATTTAAATTTTCAGAAATATATTTTCAACGTTATGCCGATGTAGAGGAGTTAAAAAAAGAGAGTCTGAAACGAGGTGATTTAGCATTTTATAGCATTTTAGATCGAGCATTAATACAAGCTAACCCAATTGCAAACCAAAGTATTAATGCTGATAGAGAGTCTAGTAGACGAGAGTTGCAAGATTATATTGATAATATTTCAACTGATATTAATGAAAACGAATTACAGTATTTGAAATCTCTTTTTTTAGGTGAGCAGTCATTAGCCGCAAGTTATCAAAACTATGCACAGCAGAAGCAATTAATTGAAGCATTGCGACTAAAAAATGAAGAGTTTTCAGATCTTTTTGTATCCTTTGTTGGCGAAAACGTAACACGAATTCAAGATCGTTTTGTTGTTAAACTTACTAAAATTGAAAATAAACTCAAAGCGCGTAAGCAACGTTTATATTTGGTTGTGTTTTGTTGTTTGTTTGTCACCATTTTTCTTGTTTTGATTCAGCTTGATTTTATTAGACGCATCGAACTAGTTCGTAAAGTCATTAATGCAGGGGAAACGCATCGAAAAATGAGCTTTCCTATTGAAGGAAAAGATGAAATAAGTCGAATGGCACGCGCAGTTAAATCATATATAGAGCGCTTAGTAATTAAAGAGCAGGAGGTATTAGAAACCAACAAACAATTAGAACATCTTGCTTCTCGTGATAGCTTAACGGCTATTTATAATCGCCGTTATTTTGAAACGTTCTTAACAAAAGAAAATTCTCGTTATACTCGGTATAAAGAACTTTACTGTTTAGCGATGATAGATCTAGACTTTTTTAAATTGATCAATGATAACTACGGACATGATGCGGGGGATAAAGTATTAGTTGAATTCACTCAGCGAGTATTAAAGGTAATACGTAACACTGATATTTTTGCCCGTTATGGAGGCGAGGAGTTTGTCATATTGATGCCTAATACAACGCAGAGTAATGCGACTATGTTGATGGAACGAATTCGCTTGGTTATTGAAAAGTCTCCTTATCTTTACAATGAAATAGCTATTCCCTTCACTGTTAGTATTGGCGTGTCAGAGGTACAGCGCATATCCGAAGACGATCCATATAAGCAACTCGCTTTTGTAGATAAAGCATTATATGAAGCCAAACAGAAAGGGCGAAATAGGGTTTGCGTATATAAAAATAACTAGGGATGTAGATTTAAGGTTTTTTGCAACGACTTCTGGCTATTCATACAAGGCTGAGCCTATGCCTTATAGTTATTCGACGTGAATAGGCGACAACGCAGTAAAAATGGTTAACAAATGTTGTCCTGTGGGTTTAATACAAAACTAGAAGTTGTTTTGCTCATGGTAGGAGGAGAGTTACTTAGAGTAACTAAGCAGCATTTTCTCTGGCTTGCTCAAACTGCGCCATATTGAATGAAATTTAAACGGAAAAGTTCAACATACTCTAAATAAGCGTAAATTATTATTTACGCTTTAAGCAAATCAATAGATTCAACTGTCGTCAGATTACCTTCAACATACCAAGTGATGTTAAAGTTTAATAAATTCATAGCGTAGCGCTTATTATCTAGCGTTAATTTTTTGTAGGCTGGACGGGGATCTTGCTTTAGTACTTCAGTTATTAATACCTTTAACTGGTTATTGTTTGCGGTGGCATGTTCAGTTTGTTGTGTAAATACTACCTGCATCGAAGTCTCTGGGATATGTTGTGCAAATCCAGCTCGTGCTTCAGGTTTTAAATCAGCGTAGGGAATATAAGGCTTGATATCAATGATTGGGGTACCATCAACGAGATCGATATTACTAAGGCGTAAAAATAACTTGCCTTGTTTTTGTTCAATTCCATGAAACTCTACTAACGATAGGCCTATGGGGTTAGGTCTATTGGGACTACGTGTGGCAAACACACCTACGCGCTTGTTGCCACCAAGCCTAGGTGGGCGGACCATAGGTTGCCACTTTATTGATTGCTTATTTTTATGAAAAATAAACATTAACCATAAATGGCTAAATTCATCTAATCCACTGAACGCGTTGATATCATCATACGGTGCATGTATTTCAAGTAATGCACTCGCGCTTGGCACCAAGCCTGGTTGTCTTGGTACTGCAAATTTCTCTTTATACGGGGAGTGTATTGTTGCAATAGGTGTAAGTGGGGGATTACTCAACTTGATTACTCTCTAGCAATATTGCTTGCCCATAACAGATAACATTTGATAAGCAGGTTTTATCTGCTTCAAAATTTATGCAAGATTGAAAAACAATCCCATTAGCATGCATGTTGGCCGCATTGATTCGAGCATTAGTACGAGCCTCTTTTATGTCCGCCGGTGGTTGGTTGGATTTCTGTTGGCAACTACTTCCCTCTACCGCGCCTAGTAACTGATGATCTAAGTTTACTAAGTCAGATTTAGAATATACGGTAACTTGAGATGGCTTAAAGTATTCCTCAAAATTGTCTTTATCAAGATTAGAAGAAAACTGGTAATTACTACAACCAGTTAAAATAATAATGGATATTAATGTGCTAAAGCGAAGCATAGGGTGCATTAAGAAACTCTTTATAATAGAAGAAAAAAAGCGATAATAGCATCGCTTAATAAATTATAGGAAAAAGTATGACAGCAAGTAATAAAAAACGTGCCATTTTTCTCGATAGAGATGGTGTCATAAATGTAGATAATGGTTATGTTTCGGTTGTTGATGACTTTGAGTTTATTGACGGAGTAATAGAAGCTTTACAGAGATTGAAAGATAAAGGGTATTTAATTGTAGTGATCACTAATCAATCAGGCATCGCACGCGGATATTTTACCGAGGAGCAATTCCATACCTTAACTGAATGGATGGATTGGTCATTAGTAGATCGTGGCGTTGAGTTAGATGGAATCTATTACTGCCCGCATCATGCCGAATATGGTATTGGAAAATACAAAATGGATTGTGAATGCCGTAAACCGAAGGCTGGTATGATAAATGAGGCGGTACAAGAATTAAATATAGATATTACTCAATCAATATTGGTAGGGGATAAAGTATCAGATATTCAAGCTGGATTAGTTGCTGGGATCACAACAAATTATTTAGTGCGCACGGGTAAAGCGATTACGACACAGGGTGAAGAGCTTGCTACAGCAATTTATGATGATTTAGCATCAGCGGTTGAAACTATACAGTAGTAATGTGGGTAACTTGCTATTTTCTGTGGGTAACTTGTTATCAAAATAGGTATAAAAATTAAAACCAATTTAATACAAATAAACGCTTGCTAATGTGATCTCAACCCCTATAATGCGACCCCACAGACACGGACGGCAACGCAAGTTACCAACCAAGTCCGAAGCAACAAACTCCTTACTCTAAGGTAAGCGATTTTGAGTCAACTAAAACGTTTAAAGTAATTTAAAATAAACGATTGACAAGCTTCAAAGGTAGCGTATTATACGCACCTCGCTGATACGGCCTAGCCGGTAAGCACGCTCTTTAACAATTTAATCAAACAATCTGTGTGAGCATTGATAGTAGATTTCAAAATAGTCCTTCGGGACAAAAAATCAATATCAGTGACACACGAATTAATTCATTAATAGGTCGAAAAGATTTATCTTTTTGATGATTAACGAGACGTATTGAACTTGTTCAATCGTAGTTAATTCAGAATAACATTGTAAATCAGAA